>CALVZZ010000050.1 GCA_944372715.1 uncultured Clostridia bacterium
ACAGATTTTGTGGTTAATTCGTCACCTGCAATTTCGCCGTATGAATAGCTTTTCAAATCATTGATCCCAAAGCTAGAAAATATAGTTTTAAAATTAAACAAAGAATTTGTGTTGATAACTGAAATTATATCGCTAATATTTTCGTCGCTGATATTTTCGTCATTTTCGTCATTGTTCTTTTGCATATAGGCAATATATTTTATTGTTGTGTAAGAACCTTCAACAATTTCAACATTGTTAAACAAATTATATGGTTTGTGTACAATATCTTCTTCATCTTCAGCATCTTCATAGACAAGAGTTATAGGTGTTTCATCTTTCCAGCCAATTTGAGTGTCAACTTTGCCTGCAACTGACCATATAGAAGATGTCAATGTTTTTGACCCTTGGAAGGTATTAGAAAATTCATTTGCTTCTCCCAATATTATAATTTCATAACTGAAATACACATCTGGACTATTCGTTACAATTGTCCAATACGACATATTCATATTTGTTAGATTTGTCTTAGGTAAATAATAGGAGTATTTAATATCACCACTATCAGCAGGAACCTCTTTTCCATTTGAATCTACATATACAATTTTACTATAACCTATAACTTCCACTGCATTTTCTGGAATGCCATTATCTAAAATAATTCTTAATCCAATATCTTTATATTTATAAGACATATCAATGCTTGTATCTGATGAATAAATTTCAACACCCAAAGAATAATCTTCTTCGTCTTTAGAATTTACAAAAATCTCGCTTGCCTTGTTGTATGGCAACTGAGCACTTGCTTGTGAAATGCTGAAACTTTCAATTTTTTGAGTTACAAAACTTACGCTTATTGACGCAGACTTTCCATTTGCATTTGTAAATTGAGAAATGATATCTTCTTCATCTTGATATAAAGCCTCCACTTCATTCTCAATGATTGAGTTATTAAAACAAAAAGCAGTTATTGTTATATTGCTATCTGTTGGTGATAGCGCTCTAAAGGTTCTTTTACCATTAATAAATCCTAAATCTTCTATGTAATCATTTACATTACCTTGCGAAATGCCAAAATTATAATACACAGATTTTAACTCATCACCAGAGAATTTTTTTGAACTTTCTTCTGGGTAAAAAACGGGTTCAATTGTAAAAGTTGAATTTACAGAAAAAGTTGGCGATTGGGAAACACCACCTTCACTGCTTCCAACAACTTCACCATTTCCAGCAACAGCCTCAATAGAAAATTCACTTACAGGGACATCTATGTTAACCTTAGCTTCTGCCTGAGTTACCCCAACAATATCTGTTTTTGCAATTATTGTTGAAGTTCCCCCTTTATTTCTGTTCGCATTAATTTGATCATCATATTCTTGTGAAACAAAAACTTTAAAAGATTCTCCAATGTTGACATATTGTGGAATGCTTATAACGCCGTCAGAAATTCTTCCATTCACAACAGGAAGATTTTGATTTTTAAATGACAAAGTAACACCTTTTTCCGTCACATCAGCAGTGGTTGTGGTTACCATCATATCAAAAGATACATTGCCATTATTATCAAGCTCTCCCACTTCATTGTAATCTTGCTTTTCAAAAGATATGTTTTCAGGAGAAATTTTTTCTTGATTAAAATAACCTGTGGCTGCCATTATACCATAAGTAATACCAAAAACTCCTATTAATGAAAAAAATACTATTAAAAAAATTTTAAAAAATCTCATTTTTGTTCTCCAAGATTTAATTACATTATTTGCAATATTCGACATTTTAATTATATAATTTGACATATTTTAAGTCAAATAAATAAGAGAATTATTTTATTTGCGTTCATTAGACAAAAAATGGAACATACTTGACTTTTTATCAATTTCGTGATACATTATTTTTAATAAAAGGAGTTTATTAATGGCAAACTTTTTTATTCTTGTTAAAAATGAAAATAAAAGGGTAGGATTTCAAAACATTACTATTGACGAAAAGTCTAGTAAAAATATTGTTATTTCTAGTAAAGAACACAATTCTCCACACTTAGAAATAGATATTGAAAAAGGTGTTTTAAGTGTTGAATGTCCAACAAACTCAACAGCTTTATCTTCAATTTCTGGAATTCCAAATACAGACAAATATAAAACAGCTGATGGAAAATATGAATTCCCAATCAAAAGTGTTAATATGGACGGAAAGGAAAATTTTTCCTTTGAGATTGATGGTTTTAATTACACCTTTAATATTGATGCTAATAATTTTTTCATAACCGATGAAAAAAAGCAAAAAACATTAATTGCTGGATTATCGACTGCTTTTTTTGATGTAACATTAAGTCAGGATATATTTGCAAACCTTAACTTATCTAAAAAGATGGAAAACTTGCCAAAAATAAACACTCGTAACTTGCCAATACAAATTCTTGACTATATAAAATCAACTCCAGAACTTTTAAAAGCTCCATACAATGCAAGCGTTTTGCAAATAGGAAGCATAAACTTATTAAAATTAAACGATGAATTTTTAATTGCAAGGGGCAACACTCTATCTCCTTTGGCTAATAGTAAAAATGTTGAGTTGTCAACCTTTTTTGCTGAATCTGAAAATGGATATATTGCAACTTTTGGTATGTCAATTAATCAAACAGGTCATATAGTTGATGCCGTTGGAGTAAAAAATTTATCAGAAGAACAAATAAAGCAATTACAAAACTTTTTAGGGCATAGTGGAAAAATTTTGACAAGTGAAGAATTTGGAAACTTAAAGATTCATCCAAAAAATCTAGTTGTATATAAACAAACAACAAAAACTTTAAATTCTAATGCCATAAAAGCTTCTTCTCAATCTTTTGCTCAATTTGAACAAAACGATGATGATGTTGAACAAGACCCTACTAATTCTGCCCTTCCAATACCAGCAAATGAAGCATCTTTTACTCCAAAGAAAAAAGATGAAACACCTACAGATTCTTCTCCTATTCCAGAAATACATTCATTAACCCCACCTAACTTTGAACAACAATTAGAAAGCTTCGATAATGTTGCTCCTTCACAAAATCCAGAAGAATCACCATCTGATGTTGACACTACCAGTGAAGGCAAAGAAAATAATAATGCTAATGCCGAAGAACAAAACACTCCATCCCAACCTTCAACCCCACCACCTTCTAATACTCCTACTGGGAATGTGCAAAGACAAGAGCAGAGTGCTAACAACAATTCTAAAAAGAAAACAAGAGAACAGGCATTAAAACTTACCGGCTCTCTCACTAAATTACTAGGTTTTGCACTTGTTATGATGTCCTTAGGCCCAGCATCCTATGCTCTCTGTGCAGTGGGTTTTTTCTTATTCTTCTCAGGCTATGTTTCAACAGATGTTGTTGATATATTAGAATCGATACTAAACTTTGCAAAGGGAAGAAGAAACAGAAAAAACAATAGACAGCGAAATAACAACCAAACTAATGAGCGAACTAATGAGCAATCAAATGAACAATCAAATGAACAATCAAATGAAATGGTTAATAAGCAAGAAGAAAGTTCTGTGCAACAAATTCCTGAACAAGATCAACAAGAAAAGTTGAGTGCTAAAAAAGAAAGACCTTTATTGACAGGAGATAAAAGATTAAAGAAAAAAAATATAACAGACTTCTTAAAAAATGAAAGAGGCGAAGAAATTTTTGATGAAGAAACGAACGACTTATTTGGGCAAGTTGAAGAAAATGGAGCATTATTAAACGAAACAGCAAAACGCAATATAGAATCTTGCAGTGACATTTTAAAAGAATCTGAAAATAATTTAAAAGTTCAAAAACAGAAATTGAAAACTCAAATAAGTAGATACAATGAACTAGCTCAAAGCGAATCAGCTGAAGATAAACTTTTAGCAGAAGAAATAAAATTACAAATTGTTGAAAGTAGAAAAGCTATACTAAATGCAGAACAAGTATTAAAATCTGAGAAAGAAGAAATGGAAACCATTTTAACAACAGAAATAAAGGAAAATGCTAAAAAGGTTATTTCCTTAACATCAGATGCTGAAAATCTTGTTACAAGCATAAACTCACAAGAAAATGATTTGATTAAAGAAGAAGATGGTACAATTTCTTATGACAATCCTGAAGAAAGTAAAAATAGAAAAAGACAGAAAAATGTGGCTCAAAATGAAAATGATTCTAGACAAATTTTAGAAGATGAAATACAAGAAGAGACAGCTCAAGAACAAGAAAAAATTCAGCAAGAAATAAAACGAGAAAAGCTTGCAGAAAATAAACAAAATTTAAAAGAAAAATTAAAAGAAATAGTTACAGAACAAGAAAGAGTTATAGTACAAAATCAAAGCTCATATGAAAAGCTTCATCAATCAATACAAAAAATTAAAGCTGTATTTTCCATTTTTACAAAAACACAGGAAAAAGATCAAAATATGTAACAAAGTAAACCTTCCGTCATATATATTACGGGAGGTTTTTTTATGCCAAATTTTCCAGATCCTTATGTTGTGGAAATAAAAAAGAAATTAACAAAAGATGAGTTAATACAATCAATTAGACAAGACATTGCAGGAGAGTTGGAAGCAATTTTTCTTTATGATATGCAAGTGCTGTCAACTGATAATATCGCCGTCAAAAAAACTTTATCTCAAATAAGAGATGAGGAAATTGTTCATATTGGTGAACTTTTCACACTTTTAAGGTTTTTAGACCCAAAGGAAGCTGATTTGTTTCTTGAAGGAGAAAGTGAAGTTAAAGACATTTTAAAAGAATTGGGAATTAACACATAAATATTTGTAATATTGCGACAAATTTTGACAATCTTTTACAAATTTTTTGCTTTTTTGAATAAAAGAACAATCTCTGAACAATATAATTTTGAGCTTATTGCTTAAATTTATAAAAGGAGAATGTTATGAAGAAAAAATTCAAATTGTTGGCAACAATTGGGTCTTTGTGTCTTGCAATTAGCCTTATGGCGATTGGCGTATACGCAGCAGCAAGTGTAAGTTTAAATGTTACATCAAATGTAACCTTTAATGCAGAATCTGTCTTCGTGGGCTATAAGGGTAAAATTGAAAGAGCGTCTTCAAGAGATTTTACTTCCCCAGAAGAACTTGTTGCAGAACACGAAGATTGGGTTACAAACGGTGATACAACTTCAACATCATCAGGAACATTAACTGCTTGGACTCCATCAGAAGTTAGTTTTGAAGAAGGTAAACAATTTATAAAATATACAATTACCTTCCAAAACAATTCTGGATTCAACATTAAAGTTGTTTCTTCCAATGTCCCAACTTCACAAGAAGGTGTTACTATAACTGAAAACAACTCAAGTCTTGCTTCTATAACACCAGATGCCACAGCAACTTGGACATTAACACTTGAATTAACTGATGTTTCCGGCTCAATAAATATTGATGTAAACCCAATTTTTACAATTAGCGCAGCAGCGTAACATCACTTAGAAATTAAAAAAGGTCACGCAAGTGATCTTTTTTAATTTATTATAACATCGCCTTCAAACCAAGAATAAAAGAAGTTTTCTAAATTTTTACCACTACCCTTTTCAAATGCTTTTATAAGCAATGTTGGAGTTGCTGTTTTATATTTACAAAGATTATAGTACTCTTTTAAGCATTTTATATACTTTTTTTCACCTAAAAGCTCATACAAGCTATCGTGCATCAAATATGCTTTTACATAAGTTGTGTAAACATATTCTTGTTCGTTATTGAAATCGTCTAAGCTTCTAATAAAACTTGTATCAACACTTCCTAAAACATCTTTATAAACTTTTTGAAATACATTATAGTTGCTTTGATTTCTAAGAGTTATTTCACTTCTTGTGGTGTTGTAATTAGAATTTTTTTCATAAAACAAAGCAGTGCTAAATTCTGCAAGTCCCTCATCTAAAAATGCATAATTATATTGATCATTTCCAACAATTCCGTACCACCATTGATGTGCAATTTCGTGAATTATAACAGTTGTATAAATGTCATAGGAATTTAAACTGTCTGAAATTAATACAAGATTAGGATATTCCATTCCACCGTGGACAAAACTTGCTTCAACAATACTTAAAGTGCTATAAGGGTAATCTCCAAATAATTCTGTAAATGTTTTGAGAGCTAGAACACTAGTGTTTAAACTTTGATTTGGATTTTCATCTTGATAATAAAAGTATTTTATCGTTGTTTCATCAAACTGAGCTGTAACTATTTCAAACTTATCAGATAAAACAAAAACAAAATCTCTAACATTATTTGCCTTAATATTTACAATTCTATTTTCCCCTTCAATATATTCATTTTCTATTTCCCCCGTACTAGCAATTTTGTAATTGTTGTTAAACAATATTTGCACATCATAGTTCGCCATTTCAGAGTAAAACGGGTCTCCATTTGAATTATAGCCATTCGTGTCCCAGCCTCCATTTTCATAAACACATAAAACTGGGTACACATTGCCAAAATTAATGGTATTTTCTCCAACACCATATCTATGATTTATTTTTGGCAAAACACACTCAAATTCAATTTTTAAAGTTATTTGTTCATTTATATTTAAAGGATTTTCAAGATTTAACCTCAATATATTTTCATCATTACCAATAAAATCAAAATCCTTGTTTGAACTGAGAATGTTTATGTCTCCATAACACTTTCCATCATAATAAGCTCTGTTATAATTAGCTAAGCTTACTACACTTTGAGAGGAATTTTCTCTAAATGCATTTGGATAAAGATGAAAACAAATATCATTTAAGGTTTCACCTGTGTAATTATAGTAGTCAAATATCATTTCCCCACTTAATAAATTATTTTCATTATCATATGCTAGCTTTAAGTTGTATAAATTATAATTTTTCTCTTCTGCATCAGCACAAGCAAACAAAAATGCTGAGAATATTATCGGCAACAATATTACAAAAAATTTTTTCATAATGTAATCTATGTCAATAAAATTATTAAAATGACAAATTAGATTTGACTTTTTTCTCAACTATGATAAAATGATTTCACGAGGTAAAAATGGCATTCTGTAAATTTTCTTCTGAATATGTAATAAATAAGGAAACGCAAGTTGACAATCTTTTCATCAACGAATTTTTGCCATACGCACCAGCAGAATGTGTAAAAGTTTACTTATATGGATTGTATAAGTGCTCAAATTCAAGTGCATATGATAACACAATTGAAAACTTTTCCAAAGTTTTGAACCTATCACCAGAAGAAATTGAAGACGCATTTTTGTATTGGCAAGAACAAGGATTAGTACAAGTTTTAAACACTTGCCCCATTGAAATAAGATTTATGCCGTTAAAAAATGTAATCAACAATACAAAAAAATATAAGCCAGAGGAGTTTGAAAACTTTAATCGTCAAGTACAAGAAATTTTAGAAGGCAGACAAATTACTCCAACAGAGTACGATGAATACTACTATCTTCTAAAAACCTTACACTTTCAACCAGAAGCTTTGTTGATGATAATTAAATTTTGCACTCAAATTAAAGGCGTTAATGTTGGTTATAAATACATAATAACAGTTGCAAAAAATTGGGCCAACGAAGGCATTTTTACAACATCTAGTGTTGAAGAAAGATTATTATCATACGAACAAGCAGGAAGTGATATTGATAAACTATTAAAGATTTGTGGAGCAAAGAGATTAGCAACAATCGAAGAAAGAGAGTTATTTATAAAATGGACAAAAGAACTTGGCTTTGAATATAAAACAATTGAATATGTTGCAAAGTTGTTAAAATCTTCAAAAGTCAACTTTGAAAAGCTTGACACAAAACTTTTAAAATATTATGAAATGAAAAAATTGTCCATAAAAGAAATTGAAGAATACGAAATACAAAAGTCAGAAATGTACAATTTGGCAAAAGAAGTAAACAAAAAAATGGGCTTATATTATGAGAATTTGGAAACAATTGTGGAAAATTATATTTCAAGTTGGATCAATCTTGGACACAATTCAGAATCTCTTTTAGCACTTGCAGATTATTGCTTTAAAAATTCTATAAGAACGCTTGAAGGTTTAAATAACACGATACTTAAACTTTACAAACTTGGAATTGTGAGCATTGAATCTATTACAGAATACATCAATGAACTTATGATTTTGGACAGAGAAATAAAAGATATATTAGAAAAACTTGGCATTTCAAGACTAGTAACAAATCAAGATAGATCATACTACAAAATTTGGACTCAAACTTGGAATTTTGATAAACCACTTATAGATTTGGCAACAGAAATGTCAGCAGGAAAATTTCAACCAATTCAATATTTAAACAAACTTCTTTCCAATTGGCAATCAAGTGGAATAAAAACAATAGAACAGGCAAAAAATTTCACTATTCCAAATGAAAATAAAAGCGAAAAAATTAGCGAAAACAAGGGGCGTAGCTATAAGAAGGAAGATTTAGATGCACTTTTTGACAGCTTAGAGGAGATAGAATTATGATAGATAAATATATTAAAGACGAGTTGTTAAAAAGAAAGTTAAATGCAGAAAAAATAGCTGATGAAAATTTGAAAAGAGCGCTAAAAGATGAAGAATTTAAAGTTCTATATTCAAAGTTTAAGCAACTACAAATAGACTGCGCAAAAGCACAAGTTTATAATAAAAATTTTGATGAAACAGTTTTGAAAATTGCTGAAAAAAAACTTGTGGAAAAATTAAAAAAATTAAATTTAACACTTGACTCTCTTCAACCAAAATATATGTGTACTAATTGCAATGATACAGGAATTTTTAAAAATAGTGAATGTTCTTGCGTTAATAAAATTAAGTCAACATTTTTATTAAAGAAATGTGGTTTGAATTTTGTTCCACACACATTTGAAGATTGCAATTTTTCAATTTTTGATAGTCCAAAACTGATTGAAAATTTTTATGAAAAAATGAAAAAATGGTGCAACACACCAACAAGAATTAAAAATATTGTTGTGAGTGGCAAAAGTGGAGTAGGAAAAAGTTTTTTGCTTGAATGTATGTTGTCTGAACTTATTAAAGAAAAAAAATATGTTGTCTATACAACAGCATTTTCACTTTCTCAAAATCTTTTAAAATATCACACCACATTTGATAAAACAAAGGAAGAAATTATTTCTCCATATCTAAATTGCGATGTGTTAATAATTGACGACTTAGGTTCAGAGCCTATATATAAAAATGTTTCAGAAGAATATTTATATTTAATTTTAAATCAAAGAATATTTGATCAAAAATCTGTTATTATTTCAACCAATTTAACACTTCAAGAAATACAAAATAGGTATGGAGAACGAGTTTTTTCAAGAATAATAAGCAAAAACTTTTCAAAAATTTTTAATATTGAAAATTCAGATTTAAGATTAAAAAAATAATTTATTAAATAAAATCAAAATTAATAAAAAAAATAAGCATTTCTGCTTATTTTTTTATATAAAAATATATTTATTTTTTATATATTTATCTAAACAATTATATTCTTTTTCGTGATGATATAAAAATTCACTATTTTTTTTATAAATGTTTTTAAAAAATTCTTCTGCAACCATCCATTTTATATCACTTACTTCTTCTTTTTGTATTTTTAACAAATTTATATCAATATTGTCTTCATAGACATAAACATCAACAAATTCCCTATTAAAAATATTATCGTGATATAATTCTTCCTTGTTTGTCATTAAATGTTTTAAGTTGTTTAAGTTTATATCAATCCCCAACTCTTCTTTTCCTTCTCTTACAACTGTTTCAATTGATGTTTCGCCGGCTTCAATATGCCCGGCAAAAGCGCAGTCCCAAACACCAGGAAAAAATTTTTTGTTTTTACTCCTTTTTTGAAGCAACAATTCTCCATTAGTGTTTAAAACCCAAATGTGAACACTTTTGTGCCATAATCCGTTTTGATGAACATAACTTCTGCTTAAAGATTTTACATAATTACCTTTTTCATCTAAAACATCAATCATTTCTTCTTTCATAGTTTATCCTTATTGTCTTTCTTTGACTCCAACAAAATTTTCCATTTTTAAAATAATATCTTGACATTCTTCTTCATTTGGCATTTCTGCGAAAATTCTAACAACATTTTCGTTGCCACTAAACCTTACCATTGTCCAATAACCACTTGAAAATGTAAATTTTGCTCCATCTTCATAATTAAATTTCACAATTTCTTGATTTAATTGTGGTAATTCTTTAAAAATAAAAACTTTATTAGTGATTTCATCTTTTTTTTCCTTATCTATCGGATAAGCGAACTCCAACGCACAGCTAGGGAATTTTAATTTTTTTTCTAGATCATTTAAAAGCTTTTTTAAACTCTTTTTATAATGACATAACATATCAATAACTAAAAATGCACCAATGATACCATCTTTACCAAGAATATGTTTTTTTATAGCAACACCGTTTGTTTCTCCACCAATAAATGCATCTGTTGTACTTAATTTTTCAGCAATATTTTTAAACCCCACCTTTGCTATATATTCTGGCTGGTTATATTTTTTTGCAATTAAAGAAATTAAATTTGTAAAAGCAGTGTTGTGCACAACTCCACCTTTAAAATTTTTCTCACTTATTAAATAATCAAGCAATAAAACCAAAATATAGTTGCAATCATAAATTTCCCCACTTGAATCTATACAAGTTATTCTATCACTATCGCCGTCCAAAGCAATACCAATATCATACTTTTCTTTTTTAACTTTTACGGCTTGAGCTGTTAAGTTTTTTAAATATGGCGCAGGAAGTCCAAATTCAAAATATGGATCAATATTTTCATTCATTATCTCGTAGTTTTCTAATTTTAATTTTTTACATATACTTCTTATTGTTTTTGAAGAATTGCCGTGCATTGCATTAAACAAAATTTTAGGATTTTCATTTTTTATTTTCTTTTTATTTAAAAAACTTAAAACACTTTTTTCATAGTCGCCCGTATTTTTTTGAATGATAATTGTTCCATCTTGAACTCCATCTTCAAATGTTTTTGTCTTTATTTTATTTATTGATATCTTGTTTGCAATCCTTTCTATTTTGTTAGCAAAATCATCTGGTATTTCTCCACTTTTTCTAATAATTTTAATACCATTATAATAATATGGATTGTGGCTAGCAGTTAAAACAACACCAAATGCGCTATCTTTTGACATATAAGCAACAACGGGAGTTGGCATTGATGTATCGTAAAACACCACTTTGATTTTTTCATAAATGAGAACTTCGCTAAACCATTTAGCAAAAATTTCTCCCATAAAACGATTATCATAACCAATGTGTACGCAAGGGAATTTTTCTTTTTCTTGTTTTATCAATTTTGTTAAAGCATAAGCAATTTTCTGAACATTTTCTTTGTTAAAATTTTCTCCAATAACTCCTCGAAAACCACTTGTTCCAAATTTAATCATAAATTTTATCCTTTTTGTTATTATACAAATTTTAAACAACAAAAACAAATATATTTAATATGATTGACAATTTTTATAAAAATTAATAAAATATACTTAACAAGGGGGTAATATGAAAAAATCAAAATTAAGCACAGCGCAATATTTGTTATCTGGCGCAACCATTCTTTTTTGTTTGCTTTTAATTCTTCCACTTTTCATAAGTATGATTGATTTAACGGCAGTAAACCAAGTTGCAGGGTCCTATAACATTTTTGAATTAAAAGACATTATTCTTTCTGCGCAAGATGTGTCAGGTTTGGGCACAGCAATAGAGATTGCAGGTTTGATTGCAATAATTTCAGGAATTGTTCTTGCATTGCTTGAAATTTTAAGATTGTTAAAAATCAAACTACCAAGGCTTTTAAGATTTGTTCTATCAATACTAGTTGTTGTTGCATCTATAACTGCATTTGTTATGTTATGTGTTATGGCATCAAGTGCTTCAAGTGAAGCACTTTCAGAAGTTACAAAGTATGTAGTTTCTGCTGGTGGATATCTATTATTTATTTTTGGTCTTCTTGGTGGTTTAAGTGGAATTATAGCTAATAGAAAATAACATAAAAAAACAAAAAAAATATCAAACTTTTTGTTTGATATTTTTTTATTTTTATTGATTTTTTATGTTTTTTGGTATAAAGTAATTGAAGTTATGGTAGAAGTTATAATAGATTCATTTTTGGACACACTTAAAGCATTACCAATCCTATATCTAGTTTATTTGTTGGTAGTGTTTTTTTCTCATAAAAACATTTTAAAAACATCTAAAAAAACAGGTCCAATATTGGCAAGTGCATTAGGTCAAATTCCACAATGTGGTTTTTCTGGTGTTATGGCAGACCTATACTCAAAAAGACACATAACAATGGGAACTTTAATTGCAGTTTTTGTTGCAACTTCTGATGAAGCAGTTCCAATTTTAATTTCAGAACCAACTCTCATAACAACACTTTTGCTCCTTCTTGCTATAAAATTTGTTGCAGGAATTAGCATTGGATATTTTGTAGATTATGTCTTAATTAGAGATAGAGATGTTATATCGGCAAAACAATTAAATTCAGCTTGTCACTTTCCAGAAATGGAGGAGGAAGAAGAACATTGTCATTGCCACGAACATCAAAGTTCATCTAATAAGCACACAAACGCAACACAGTCAAACAATGAATATGCAAATAGCATTTTTATTCACGCACTAAAACATACTCTTGATATTGCATTTTATCTTTTAATTGCTTCCCTAGTTGTAAACTTATTGGTTTATTTTGTTGGAGTGGAAAACATTTCAAAAATTATGATAACAAACAGTTTATTTCAACCAATTATAGTTGCTCTTATAGGACTTATACCAAGTTGTGCAATAAGCGTTCTTCTAGTTCAATTATTTATTTCTGGCATTTTAAGTTTTGGAAGTCTTGTTGCTGGGCTTTGTTCCGGTGCAGGATTAGGACTTGTTATTCTTTTTACAAAAAATAAAAATTTAAAACAAAACATACAGATTTTGTTAATAACATACATTTTTAGTGCTCTGCTTGGTTTTGTTGTTAATTTATTTTAAAAAAAACAGGCTGTTGCCTGTTTTTTAAAATTCAAATGTTATTTGTTGACCGTCTTGCAAATCGCTAATTTCTTTTAAGTGTGAGTCAAAGAATTTTCTGTTAAATGATTTAACATTTTTCCCATACTTCTTTGCAAAACTAGAACTTTTATTTTCAGTTAAATAAATTCTGAAGGCTTTTTCTAATTTTTCATAATAACTGTCTGCTATAAATAAATTTGAAATTATATCTTTTCTTTCTGGGTAATTATCAAGGCTATCAATTGCTTTAAGTTCTTCTTCACATTCTCTTATTTCTCTTTGAAATTTTTGCATATTTTTTCTTCTTGCATATACATTTAAATTTTTACACAAAAATCTATATATAGCAAAATTTTGTTCTCTTTCCTCAAAGGTCTGATATGACCAATTTTGTTCAGAAACATTCATTTCATATTCAAAAAATTTATTTTTAAAATTGTTTAATAGATAAACCTTGTTGTTTAAAGACCTTATTTGTTTCCTTAACTCGTCTTTTCTTTGAGACAAATTTTTTGTGTAAAAATTTTTTACATATTCATCAAAATTTTTGTCCCCTGTTTTTACAATTAAGCTTCTATATTTTTTTAACAATTCAAAAAATTCATCGCTTAGCCTTATCTCCTCTTTTTTCATAACCCCTCCTATAACCATATATTTTGATTATAACATATTATTGTTGTATGTCAAGATGGGTTTACAACTTTATATTCACCATTTATTTTTTGAACACTAATTCCATTCAAGCCTTCTATAAATTCCGTTGTTCCTACAATCTTTTCAATTGAAGAAGACAATTCAAATGGTTGATTTTCTGAACTTCTAACCAACTTTTTTTTAATTGTCGTATTGCAAAAAGTGTAGTAAATGTGTATGGTGTTATTATCTTGTTGTATGTATGCATTTGGTTGAGAACCTTGCCCAACTTCAATAATATAGGAGGCAATTCTATCTGGAATATAATATATTTTTCCATTGTTGTCTAATAAAATAAATCCAGCAGTTTTTGAATTTAATCTTGTAGTCAAATAATTATCGTAAACAGGAATGCATTGCACAAATTTGTTTTCAACCTGCACATTGTTTACCTTAACAACATAATTTGCCTGGTTACTTCCATTAAAATGATTATAGAGTGCAATTTTAGGCATACCATCAAGCGTTGTTCCTACAATATAGTACAGAGTTTGCCCACTTTTAGCACTATAATACATATCATAAATATTATCTCCAAGCCATAAAAGGTTTGTTGTTCCAAAATTCTGCATATTTAATTTATGCGTTCCTGAATTAGACAAAGTTAAAATATATTTTATTGTAGAAGGTCTCCAACTTTGAGTTGCTTTATTAAACAATGTATGCTTGTATGTTTTATATGCAAATGTTTTTCCCGTTAAGTCTGTGATAACAGTACCTTCTTCATCTAAATTTAATGTTGTCTGTTCTAAATATTTTCCAACATTTGATGTTTGTTTTGTTATATGATAAACATTGTCAAGAACTTGTATGTGCATCTCGTGGTGTCTATTTAAAATTATTATATTTCTACCTTCAAGTTCTATGGTATAATCTTCAAGAATGGCGTTTACTAATTCCGTATCTCCCAACTTAAATTTTAATCTATAATTATTTTTTACAGGAAAAAACTCAAATTTAAAATTTAATGTTTGTTCTTGATTAAAAGGAGCTAAATATTCACATTCTTCAATAAGCTCATCTTCATTATCTGCATATAAATAAAATTTAATACTATCTATGTCGGTAGGAAAACTTGTAAATCTAAAAGCAATATTTCCCTTTATTCTTGCAGTTGGCTCACATCGAAAAAACAAGTACTCAGAATTATTAGTATCTCCCTTTTTCCCCGACATAAATTTTTCTTTTACTCCCATATTGAAAGTTTCAGTCACATCACCACTTCCTGAGGATCCACCACCAGACTCCAAAGAACTAACTCTTTCATCCAAATCATTTATGTCAGACTTTACCACTTCTAAATCTGTATTAACAGTGTTTATTTGCGTTTCTAAAGCTGTTATGTTCGTCTGAAATTCATCAATTTCAAGAGATATACTATTCATTGAATTTTGAATTCCAATAACACCACTTTCAACACTTTCCAAATTGCTTGCCAACTGGCTTAATTGCGTTTCAACATCTTCAACTGATATTTCTAAATTGTCTATTTCGCTATTTATTCCGTTAACTGTTGTTTGTAAAATTGAAGCTTGATTTTCAATATCTGCAAGTGTTTCTTGGGTTGTACTCAAACTTGTTTCCAATGTTTCAACCTGTTCTAAGCAATCATTTAATGAAGCTGTGATTGTGGTGATGTTGTTTTTATTTTCCTGTATTTGCAAACTTGTTGTTTCTAAACTGTCCACCCTGCCAATTAAAGCTGTCAATCTATTTTTTTCTTCTTGCAACTCGCTTTGTAAAACAGAATTTTTTCTTATGTTTGCAATTCTTTTTTCTAACTCTTCCAGTTGAAATAAAATTTCCATAAAATACTCCTTTTTTTCAATTCTATAATTAGACAATTTAAAATTCAATATTATGTGACAAAAAACACTTTTAATTGTCTTTATTTTGTGATACAATACTTTGGTAAAAGGAGACTATATGTTAAAAACAAAAAAGGGTAGAATTTTGTTTTTTACAATAACAATAATTACAGCAATTGTTGCAATTGTACTTATTAACTTTTTGTTAAAAGAACCAGAATTGACAATGGTAAAGCAAAATTTTGACAGTTATATAGATATGTATTTAAGAGCAGATAATAAAGAAAATGATGTGATAGTGGATAATTCGGACCACTACTATCAGAAAATTATAGAACATAGTGGCTTATCTACGGAAACAAAACAAGAACTATATCTTTATAGAAATATCAACTACACACTTATGGTAATTCAAGATGATATTTCTCAAAATTTAGCATTCACATATCGCTCAAATACCTATAACAGAGAAGCAAACCAAGTTTCAAAAATATATAACAATAATATAAATATGTTTGAAAATTTTTATAGCTATTGCGATAATAATTTAAAACCACTTTTTACAATAGAAATAAGCAATGAAGACATAAATTATTATGCAGAAAAGTTTTTAGAAAAATATAAAGAAATTACAAATGCTAATTTAGAAATGTTTAATGCAATAAAAGATGTTATTAATAACTCAGTTATTAAAGGTTTTGGTGTAAATGAATATTCTTGTCTATTTACAACACTAACCGTAGATGCTTGCTATGTTGTGAAAGATGATTTTAGTCTGTCAACTGGGCTTGCAATTTTAACTTTGGCAAATTCTGATGCCTTTTCTAAATATACTTTTACTCAAAATGATATAGATAGTTTAAAAGATGAATATGAAATTTTTAAAAGTCAGGAGGAAGTATGAAAAAATTTGTAAGTTTTGTTTTACTTATATCGCTTTCCTTTCTTTTATTTGCCTGTGGTGAGCCAGAGGAATTTTGGAAAGATACAGAAGCTTCATATCAAATCATCTTGGGTACAGATGAATTGCCTATAAACGAAGAAATTTTTTATAATCATAATCTTACATATTCTTCAAAAATCAAGCTCGCAATTAATGATAGTTCATCTGATTATTACACTTTAAATATTTATGAAAATATCTTACATTTATCTTTTTTGGCAACACAAGATTATTATAAAAATTTTGGAATTGTAACATTAAAAACACAAGATGAAAATGTAAAAAATAAACATAATGAACTTGTAAAAAACATAAATGATTTAGAAAAAGAAATAAAAGAATTTTATAGTGCAAAAACAACATTTGTAAATAATTTAAAACCTATAACTGATATTTTAACAAGTCCTATAGCACTGCAAGAATTAAAAGAATACAAAAGAGCATTTTCCAAATTAATACTTGCCGTTTCAGAATGCAACAACTTATTTTTAGACACCTATGAAATTTCTTATGAAATATTACAAAAAGAAAATGATTTAGATGGAAAATATGCCTATGCTTCTTCCTTAACCAAAATGGTTTATGCTTTCAACTTGTATGCTTTTGGCGAAAATGATGGACAATATTTATCTAATGTAAATGCAAGTGCATTAATTGTAGATTTGGCTACAAAATTTGAAAATGCTTCAACATTTACAAGCACATATTTTGAAGAATGGAAAAATGTTTATAATGCATTTATAACTGAACTTTCAATATTTGAGGACTGTCTTGAAAAAATTGATGTTACTAACTATGATAATACAAACAAATTTGAACAAGCTTATTATAATAAGGTTAATGATTTTATGAATCATTATATGTATGAAATGTACAATTCTACTTTAAAGTTGATAGGAGAATAAAATGGACACAAAAAAACTAGCAGATCTGCTTTATCCAAACGCAAAGCCGATAGAATATTGGTTGGAAAAATATCCAAAAAGGAATTTGCCTAATGGAGCAGAAGTTACAAGAATATCTCCAAGTCCAACAGGTTATCTCCATATAGGTCACGCATATAGCGCACTGATAAGCAAACTTACAGCAATGCAAACAAACGGGATTTTTTATTTCAGACTAGAAGACACAGACCAAAAGCGCCTTGTTGAAAATGCTGGTGATATAGCATACAATATGTTGACCCATTACAATCTAAAACCAGATGAAGGATATAGGGGTGATGAGCTTTCGCAAATTGGCGATTATGGAGATTATATTCAAAGTAAAAGGCTAAGCATTTATCAATCTTTTGCAAAATTTCTTGTTGAAAAAGGAAGAGCATTTCCTTGCTTTTGCAAAAAAAGTGAAAGTGTTGAAGATGTTGAAGAAAGAAGAAATAAACAGCTTGAAGAAAGTGGCTTTATTGAAGAAAAAGATGTATGCAGAAATTTGACTTTAGATGAAATTACACAAAAGCTGAATGATGGTGAAAAATTTGCATTAAAACTTAAATCCGAAGGAAATCCTGAAAAAACTTTTGAATTTACTGACTTAATTAAAGGTAAAAGAGAAATTCGTGAGAATGCAAAAGATATTGTTTTAATGAAAAGCAATGGTATTCCACCTTATGCCTTTGCCCACGCAATAGATGACAGTTTGATGGGAACAACAATTGTGGTTAGAGGGGAAGAATGGTTCCCTTCACTTGCTGGACATTTAGAAATTTTTAATGCCTTAGGCTTCAAAGCTCCAAAGTATGCACACACGCCTGTTATCTGCAAGCTTGACGAATTTGGCAACAAAAGAAAGCTTAGCAAAAGAAAAGATCCTGAAGCAGATGTTAGATACTTTATTGAAACAGGATATCCTAAAATATCTGTAATAGAATATTTACTTAATTTATTAAATTCAGATTTTGAAATTTGGAGATTAAACAATCCAACAAGAAGCTATACAGAATTCCCATTTTCAATTCAAAAAATAGGATCTAATAATCCTATGTTTGATTTTGCAAAGCTTTCGGATATTTCAAAAAATTATATCTCACATTTAACTGCTGATGAAGTTTACTCTATGCTTGTGGAATGGGCAAACAAATTTGATATTGAATTTTGTAAAACATTAACAGAAAATCCAGAATATTCAAAAAAGGTATTAAACATAGATAGAGAAAACCCTAAACCAAGAAAAGATATTGCAAAATGGAGTGAAGTGAAGGACTATTTTGAATATATGTTTTATGGAATAAAAAATTTTGAGCTTGAAGGAATTGATGAAACAAAATTAAAAGATGTTATAAAAGCATATAAAGATGTTTACAATGAAAACGACGACAAAGAAACTTGGTTTAAACGAATTAAAGATCTTGCACCATCTTTAAATTTTGCAACAGACAATAAGGTATATAAAAATAATCCAGAAGCATATAATGGCAATCTTGCAGATTTTTGCACATACATACGACTTGCTCTCACAGGAAAGAAAAATTCTCCAGACATCTATGAAATTGCAAAGATTTTAGGAACAAAAGAAGTTATAAGAAGATTTGACAATATAATAAAATAAAAAGCTCAAACGAGCTTTTTTATTTTGTTTCATAAATTACATCTCCGTCTTTTCCATACTTTTCTTCCAATTCATAATAATCTCTATAATAATCTTGACTTTCCTTGTATGCTATTTCTTCTTCAACCCCGTTTAATTTGTTTTGCATATCTTCTGCCCTTTGAATTGCAACTTCTTCTTGATGTCTCATAGAAGAAATTTGAAAGGATTGAACAATCCCTATAACTAACAGAGAAGAAAGCAATATTATTGCTAAAATAAAAAGTGTTTTAATTAAACTTTTTGTCATCTTTGTTTTCCTTTTTCCTTGAATGAATTTTATTTATCAATTTATTAAAATTATTGTAACACAATTCTATTAGTTTTTCAACCAATTTTCCAAATGTGAATCTTTCAATAGAAAAAAATGCAAAAAAGACAAAAAATTCATAAGCTCTAATTTCTCCAAAATTAAAAACATAAATACATAAAAAAAATAAAAAAAATACTGCTAAGGTTGAAAAAAAATCTAAAATATGTTTAAAATTTTTATTTTTATTAGTTGTTTTCCAAAAAAAATTAGAAAAATCAAAAACAATACCACTTAAAAATCCAAAAATTATTAGCATTAAAAATATTGTTGGTTGAGAAAGTGTCTCTAAAAGCATTATTTAAAAATCCTTTTAAGCAATGGCACTTTTGGCGCAGAAAATTTCATACTATTAACTTTACCTGTAATTATCAATGTTTTATTTTCAACATCAAGTGTTTGTACTTCCATATTTTCTCCACTTATAGAAAGTTTTTCACCTTCAATTTCAACAAGAACTTCTGTTTGACTAACACCATACACTTTTGTCACACCTAATATATTAAGATTTTCTCTGTTATTTAGGGTTATAATATTTTGCATAAAGCTCTCCTTTTAAATAATATATTAAAGGAAAATAAAATATATGAAAATACAAATGCAACATTTTTATTTTTTACTATTACATTACATTTAAAATAAAAAAATTTAATAGAGAAACTATTAAATTTTTTTATTCAAAATATCAATTGCTTTATTTAATCCCAAATCTTCTTCTCTTAAATATTTTGTTAAATTTGCATAAAACTTATCAAGCAATTCTTTACCCTTTTCAGTCAATAAATAATATTTATTTCTTTTATCTTCCTTTCCCTTTTTGCAAGTTATTAATCCTTGATTTTGTAAATACAAACAACCAGAAGAAAAGTTTGTTTTTATAATTCCAAGTTTACTTATCAATAATGTTGCAGGGGCAGGAGAATATTTATTTATCAAACACAAAATTTTCATTTTACTAACATTTAACTCAAAATTATGCTGACAACAAAATGTGTCAGCAAGTATGTATAATTCAAATAATTTTTCTGCTTCTATCATACTTTTATTTTATAATATTTAAATTTTTAAGTCAACAACTTATATCTTTTCAACAATTCTTAATTTAGCAGATGTTGATCTTGAATTTCTTTCTTGTTCTTCTAACGATGCCACAATTGGCTTTTTAGTAATGTTAATTATTTTCTTTTTATGTCCACAAACGCAAATTGGCATATTGGGTGGGCATAAGCAATCTTGACCTTCTTGTTTGAAAACATTTTTAACAATTCTATCTTCTAAGGAATGAAAACTTAGAACACACATTCTTCCTTCACTATTTAATTTGTCTATTAAAAATTTTAGTGTATCTTCAAGCCCGTATAATTCCTGATTTACTTCTATTCTTATTGCTTGAAAAGTTTTTTTGCTTGCACCTCCACTTTTATAAACATAGGATTTAGGCAAACTGTCTTCTATAATTTTCTTTAATTCAAAAGTTGTTTCAATTGGGTGTATTTTTCTTTTAGAAAGAATTGCACTTACAATTTTCCTAGCAAAATTTTCCTCTCCATATTCCCATAAAATTTTTAAAAGTTTTTCTTCTGGATAAAAATTTACAACATCATATGCTGTAAGCTTTTGGTCTTTATCCATTCGCATATCAAGTTTTCCATCTCTTAAAAATGAAAACCCTCTGCTAGCATCGTCAATTTGGTGTGAGCTTATTCCTAAGTCTATTAAAATTCCATCCACTCCTGCTATGTTTAACTCATTTAAAACATTTTCAACATTTTTAAAATCTGATTTTACAAGAATTTTATTATTGTATTCTTTAAGCCTTTCTTTGCTGTAATTCAATGCATCATCATCTTTGTCTATTCCTATAAGCAGACCGTTTTTGTTTAACTTTTTTAAAATCTGTTCACTATGACCAGCTCCACCAATTGTGCAATCTAAATAAACACCAGAGGGGTTTATTTTTAACCCCTCTAATATTTCATTCACCATTATAGGCTCGTGATAAAATTCCATTTTATTCCCCAATCAATCCAAAAATTGATTTTAAATTATTTAGTAAATTTTCATCTGTTATTTGCTCATTTACATAATTATTGAGTTCTTGCTGAATTTCTTCCGAAACAGTTATCGTTGCTCCCTCTCGCGCAATAGTTCCAACAAGTTCTTGTGCTTCATTATTTGAAAAAACATCAACCAGCTTTTTTGCATCTTCTGCATTTAAAGTACCATCATCAATTTTGTTTAAAACATCTTTTGTTGTATCTGCAATTTCAATTAGTGTACTGATAGATATATTACCAACATCTGTCAAAACCCCTTCATTTAAGCCAAGTTCATTTTCAATTGATGTTTTAACTTGATTGTTTACATAACTCTCTAAAAGCTCATATGCTTGTTTAAACACTCCATAGTCTTGTCCGTATTGTTTTGTCGCGTTTATCTCTAATGCATTTAAAAGGCTTTCCAATTCTGAAACTTCTGGATTTGTTAATTTCAAATATTCTACGATTTCTTTAACCACTTTTAGTATGTCTTGTGACTGAGCTGAAATGTTAAAGTCTATTGTAATTTTGTTTAAAGTCGATGTTTCTTCTGTCACACTTGCATCTGTTATTTTTTCAATTTGAAAATTGATTTCATTGATTATGTTAACAGCAATTTTCTTTAAAAGTTTTCCCTCTAATATAGGAAGTAAAATTGTCTCCACATCACTTTTTATTACATTATTTCCATCTTGAACATCTGTGGTCGTAAAGGTTTTTATAATTTCTGTCAAATCTTTTCCGTTTAAAATTGCTTGCAATAAATTTGTACTTGTTCCATCAATGGTAATATTTTTATCTAACATTCTTTCAAAAGACATTTTATAAGAAGGAAGTTCTACACTCCATAATTTACCATCTACAAAATTATCTAATTTTGCACAACTAAAATCAATATAAGGACTTAACTCTTCATTCTTTTCGAGTGCTGAAATTATATCATTATAAACATTTCCACTTGTTCCATCTTGATTTTGATAACTCCATATAGGTAAAGTTGCAAAGTAGTCAAGAGCTGAAGAAAAGTTTTCAATACAACTTACAAAGCTTTCATCTAGCATATCAATATCAAATGTAAGCTCTTTGCCTTCATATGCTTTAACAACAGTTGATAATTCTTCAAACAAACCAGTAAGTCCGTTTTTTAAAGAATTCCACTCAGTCCACTCAGATGTTTTTTCTTCTACCCTGTTTAAAGTTGTATTTATTCCATTTTCAATACTTCCCAAAATTACATTTATAGAATTTGTAAGAAGATTTTTTAATAGCATAGAAGAGAAAAATTTATCTATAAGGTTTTCATATCTTGGAACATCTGAATCTTTTACGCCAAGTGCTGAAACAACTTCAACAAAATTTATATGTCCACTTTTAATTTGGTCAATTATTTCAGATTTTCCACAAATTTCAAAAATGTCAAAAATATTCAAAGCATCAGCTTTTAATTCATTTAAACTATCTTTTGATTGAACTTCTTTTACCAAAACATTTACCAAATTTTTAACATCTTGATTCTCTATGTTTTCAACTGAATCAAAAACATTATCTAAAAAGTCAAGATTAACTGCATCAACAAACCTGGAATCGAAAAACGCATTTACAGAAGCTTTTAGTGATGTATAATCCACATCTTTAAAGCTTGTCTCATTTTGAACAATTGGTTTTGTTTTATTTAAAAGTCCAACAATAACATTGGACTCGTTAGCCCAAGAGAAATTTTCACTACTTTTAAATGCTTGTGTGTTAACATATTTCCCCAAATTAGTATTTTGAATAGCATTTAAAAGATTGTCGTAAATATTTGTATGATTTACTGTGTTAACAAATACATTTGATGTACTTAAAACATCTAAAATTTTAAACCCTTCTCCCACCAAGACTTCATAGTTCATATCATAGACCTTGACTGGATTATCAACTATATCTTCAAAGTTATATTGTGAATTTTTTAAAACATCATAAACTTTAACACCACTTTGTACAACACTATTTACTTCATTTCTAAATTGCGACCAATTTACTTTTGTTATGTCTATTCTATCTAAATTTGCACTTTCAGGAAGAGATTTCTCCAATTTTTCTAAACCTATATTAATTGCTCCAACCATTAAACTTTTTACACTTGTAGAAGCAAAAAAATTGTTTAAAATATCATTTAAATTTTTACAGTCATCTGCAACAAGAGTATCTAAAATTAAATTTAAATTAACTGTTTCTTGGAAAATTTCATCTGTTATTCCAGAAACACATAATGTTTCAAAAGAACGAACAATAGCTTTGAAATCAGCTTTTAATAGTTCTGCCTCATAATTATCTTCAAAACCAACTTCCAAAGCATAGCATAATTCTTTTACTGCACTATTAATTTCATCATTGTTAAAACTATTGTTGTTTTGAACATATTCCAACGCATATGGAATGATTTCTGAACTTAATGTTCTAAAAAGTTGGGACTCAAAAATTAAATCAACTGCTTTATTTAATCTTACAAAATCAAAATTCTTCCAAACAGTATTATTAAAATCTATTCCTATAAAAAACTCTACTGTATCATAAATTTCTGCATAAGTGATAATTTCATTTTTTAGTGCTATCTTATTGCCATCAACCGTAATAGATGCAAGTTCATTAAAACAAAAATCGTCAAATCCTACAAGCCCTCCCAAAAAATTAATAATTGTTTTGTCATATGCTTTAAGATACTCTTGATATTCATTTGGAATATAATCATCTATCAAATTTTTTACTGCACTCTGATTTTGATTTTCTTCTGCTAATGCAACTTCAACATTAGTTGCATCTGAATAAATACTTACAATTCCACTTATTGGCAAAAGTGTAAAAAAACACAAAAAGAAACCTGTTAAAACGCCAAGCAAACCACCGGCAACTCTATATTTTTTAGGCTTTACATCAATGAGCTCAACAGCTTGTCCTTGTTTTATGGTATAAACCTTTCCATCCAATGCCTTGTTTTTTTTGTGTTTAAAAATTATAGTGGCAACAATCATATAGATTATCCACAAAACAAATAAGAAGCTGTAAAGACAAAGAATAAACACAGCCAAATTAGCAATCATAACAGGGAAATTGTCCAATACTCCTGCAAAAGAAGAACCTTCAACATATAATCCACCAACAACTTGATTGTTTGTTATATAACTTAAAATATAATCTCGTATGGATACCAAAGACCCATCAATGTTTATTTTTATGTCTATAACTTTGTTGGTTATCAAAGGCGTAAAAACAAAAGCTAAAATTATTGCAACTGTAAAAAAAGCTAACCATAATGCCTGTTTTTTAACACCTCTTTTTAATCCAATTAAAAAACCAATTAGAACAAAAAAAAGCAAAACAAGATTAACAATTAAAATTAAAACGGTTGAGCTCATAAAAAATCTCCTTATATGTGTTAAATTATTTTAACACTAAAAGGAGAAAATATCAACAATATTAAACCTTGATTTCAATCAGTTTGTTTACAAGCTGATCACAAGATGTCAAATAATAAGTTATGTTGTTAATCTTTTTTATTATTTCTCTTTTTACATACGGACCGTGTAAATGACCATAGCAAACAGCACTTACACCATACTTTTCAAAAAGTTTAGTAAATTCGCTTTCCTCCCAATTAGAATTTGTTGGAGGATAATGCATCATACATATTATTTTTTCGTTATCTTTTTGCAAGTCTTTTGCAGATTTTAGTGTCAGTTCAAGCCTTATCTGTTCCCTAGCATAAATCTTTTTATCTTGTTCTCCACCAGAATTTGCTTTTTCAGGAACAATCCACCCTCTTGTTCCACAAATTATAAAATCTCCAATTTTAAAAGCATCATTTTGAATTGCTACGACATTTTGAGGCAAAACACTTCTTACAGCAGAAATGGAATTCCACCAATAATCGTGATTACCCTTAATAATAAATATTTTACCCGGAAGAGATGATAAAAAGCTAAAATCCTCCTTTGTATCATCAATTTTCATTGCCCAACTTATATCCCCAGCAATTAAAACGATATCTTCATCTTTAACCACATTAACCCAATCTTCTTTAATTTTTTCTAAGTAATTATTCCATTGCTCACCAAAAATATCCATTGGTTTATTTGAACCAAAGGATAAATGAAGATCAGATATAGCAAATATTTTCATTGACATTTTGCAAGCACGCTTCTAACCAAATTCATATCGCACTTGCCATTATAAAGTTGTTTAAAATGTTTCATAACATTTCCAATGCTTTTATCTTCAAGAGCAAGAATTATGTCTTTAATTTCATCTTCTGACAACATTTCTGGAAGATAACCTTTAAGAAGGTCAATTTGAATGCTTGCATTTTCAAACATTTCTTTATTTCCAACTTTTTCATAATTTGCTTTTTCTTCTTCAAGCTCTTTTATTGTTTTTTGAATAATTTGTACAACATCAGGATCTGTTATGTTTTCACCTTTTTCTCTTTTCTTTATATTTTCAAGCATAATTTTGTTTAATAAAACACTATAAATGCTTCTTGCAACCATATCTTTGCTTTTCATTGCTTCAATGTTTGCCTTTTTAATTTCATCAACTATCATACTTCTCTCCTGATGATAATTATATATTTTTAAAAAATCAAAGTCAACCATCAGAAATATCATTAGAAGAAAATGTTTTTAATTTTTCCACAACTTCAATTAGCAACATCTTGTTAGTTGCATATTGATTTTTTTCGTGATAAATTGATTTATTGATTGCATTTCTAATAGACTTCTCAACATTACTAGGCTTTGTTTTATATCTTTCTGCTATCTTAGGATATACATAATTATTTAAAGATCTAAAAAGAGAACTATCAAAAAATAGCATTTCAGCAATATCTCTTATATACTGTCTTCCTATCCATTTTAAATTAATATCATTTTCTGATAAAAACTCATTGACATAACGATTCTGTTCTTCGTTAAACTTGTCCGAAACCATAATTTTGAAACTCCTTAGTCTTAATTTAGCATTTTTTACAAAATTAGTCAAACAATTTTTGTAAAAAAATATAGAAAAAGGAAATAAAAATAAAAATATTGTAAAATATATAGACAAAAAAAGATTACAAAATTAGACAAAAAGATAAACGAAGGATTGACATTTAAAGGAAAATCTATTAATATAATAGAAGGAGATTTAAAATTCAAAAAATTTTAAAGCCTGAAAATAAAAGGGGGAAATGAAAATGGCAAAAAGAAGAGGAGATTATTTTGGTCTTAGTTATATTGTAAGCTTAATACTTGCAATAATACCTGTAACTTCTTGGATACTTGGAGCAGTTACAAGATTTTCAGAAGGCAAAATTGTTGCAGGAATATTAAGACTTATATTAGGATGGAACATCATTTGGATTATAGATTTAATCTTAATGATAGTTAGCAAACATATTTTGCGTTTACTAAATGTATAAATAAATTGGAACAGCATATAGCTGTTCTTTTTTTATTATATTTCAAATTTTTTCATAAAAACCTTGACATATTAAAAATAATGTTATAGACTTATAAAGCAATTTGGCGGTGTAGCTCAGTTGGTTAGAGCGTACGGTTCATACCCGTAAGGTCAGTGGTTCGAATCTACTCACCGCTACCAATCTTTGCACTTCCGGGTGCAAAGTAGGCGAA
>CALVZZ010000051.1 GCA_944372715.1 uncultured Clostridia bacterium
AGTGTGTCTCCTTTAATCGCAGAACTTTTATCTACACTTTTTGTAACATTTGAGAAATATTTTGTTTTGAATTGTTTGTTAATACAATTTTTTGAGTTGCATTTTCCAGCATTTTGTATTAAATTTGTAACATTGGCGCTTCTTTTGTAAAATCCTAAATTTATGTTGTTTATTAATATGCTAAAATTTTGAGCTGTAATTGTATCTGGTGTTATGTTTTGGGTTGTACTTGGTGTTGTAAAACTAACGGGTACATTAATTAAAGAAGATATATTGTTCACACTAGATTTATATAATCCACCCCAAATAAGTTCTGCATACAAAATGGAAGAATTTGAAGGTAATGTTAAAATAACTGATGAACTATTTTTTGTGTAGTCGAGCGTTGTGCCAAAAGGGAAATCATTTACTTTTAAAGAAGTATTTAAACTTGTGAATGCACCTATTGACCCTTGTAAACCTGCTTGATTTAAATTGTTAAATTTACTAAGACCCAATGTATTCCCGATAAAAATAATATTTCCTTTTTTAATGTCTGAAAATCTTTTTATAAAAGCCATAAAAACTCCTTTCGACATTATCATTGTATTCAAGTTTTTGATTTTAAGTTTTTATAATAACAAAATTATTTAATAAATCATATTTAAAGTTATAAAAAGGAGAATTGTATGAATGTTGGAATTGTTGGATATGGTAATTTGGGTAAAGCTTTGGAAGATATACTGATCAATAAAAGTGGTGTCAATTTAGTTAAAATTTTTTCAAGAAGAGAAAATTTAAAAAGTCCTTACAAAACAAGTTTTGATAAGTTAGAAAATATAAGCAAGTATGTGGATAAAATTAACACACTTTTTCTATGTGTTGGAAGTTATTCAGATGTAGAAAAAATTGGGAAAGTAGTATTGAAAGAATTTAATACCATAGATAGTTTTGATACACACAGCAAATTAAAAGATTATATTTTGATTTTGAATGAAATAGCGAAAGAAAATAAAAAAATAGCTCTATCTGCTTTTGGTTGGGATCCTGGACTTATGAGTTTAATTAGAGTCTTATTTGATAGTATATCAGTTAATTGTGATTGTAATTGTTTTTGGGGAAGTGGAGTAAGTCAGGGACATAGTGATGCTCTTAGAAGAGTTGAAGGCGTTGAAAATGCAATTCAATATACAGTACCCCAAAATGAAACTTTAAATAAATGCAAACATAAATTTTGTTTTTATCCATTAACCTATGACAAACACAAAAGAATTTGTTATGTTTCAGTACAAAATGGTTTTAATACAGATGAAATTAAAGAAAAAATTATTTCTATGCCAAATTATTTTAAGGGATATAAAACAGAAGTAAATTTTGTAGATGAAATTGAAATAAAAAATAGGCAAAAAAAATTAAAACATAAAGGATATATAATTAAAAATTTTAAAATATTAAATAAATATAAAACAAAAATGGAATTAATATTAAAAATGGATAGTAATCCACATTTTACAGCTGAAATAATGGCTATGGGTATGAATATAGTTAATAAATTATATAAAGAAAAAAAATATGGAGCATATTCAATTCTCGATGTGCCAATTTCCTATTTTTCAATTGAAAATAGAGAAACATTATTAAGTAAAAAATTATAAATATAAAATTATATCTGTTAATTTGTTAAACTTAATTGATTAAATTTTTAAATAATGATATTATAAATTTAGGAGTAAAAAATGATTAACATATTAACAGGTGATAGACCAACGGGGAAATTACATTTAGGACATTTTGTTGGCTCTTTAAAAGAAAGAGTCAATTTAATGAATAATAAAACTTTTGACAATTTTTTTGTTATGATTGCAGATACGCAAGCGCTAACAGATAATTTTGGGAATCCACAAAAAGTTAGAGAAAACATTTTGGAAGTTATGCTAGATTATCTATCTGTTGGGCTTGATCCACAAAAGGTGACTTTTTTTGTCCAATCCTACATTCCAGCATTAACAGAAATTACAACATATTTTATGAATTTGGTCACTTTACCAAGGTTGCTTAGAAATCCAACTATAAAAAGTGAAATAAAACTTAGGGGATACAGTGAATCTCAGGGATTGCCTGTTGGATTTATAAATTATCCTATAAGTCAAGCTAGCGACATTTTAGGATTTAAAGCAAATTTAGTTCCTGTTGGGGAAGATCAACTTCCAATGTTAGAGCAGGCAAGAGAAATTTGCAGAAGTTTTAATAGCACATATAAGGAAATTTTTCCAATGCCTGAACCAATTGTTCCATCAAATAAACTTTGTGCAAGGCTTCCAGGAATTGATGGAGATGCAAAAATGAGTAAGTCGTTGAATAATTGCATTTATATTTCTGACGATTCAAAAACAGTTAAAGAAAAAATAAATAAAATGTATACTGATCCTAATCATATTAAAGTTTCTGATCCTGGTAGAATTGAAGGAAATATTGTTTTTATCTATCTTGATGTTTTCTGTGAAGAAAAACATTTTGAAAAATTTTTACCTGAATACAAAAATTTAGATGAATTAAAACAACACTATACTCGTGGAGGCCTTGGAGATGTTAAAGTTAAAAATTTTTTGTATTCAATTTTAGAAGAACTCTTAAATCCATTTAGAGAAAGAAGAAAATATTATGAAGAAAACATTGAAAAGGTGTTTGAGATATTAAAACAAGGTACAGAAAAGGCAAACAAGTTTATTGTACCTACTTTAAATGAGGTAAAAAATGCTATCGGTATAGATTATTTTCAGGATAAAAATTTTATAAGAGATTTTTTAAATAAATAAATTTTAATAAAAAGATTGAAAAAATTTTTATTTTAGTTATAATATAATTATGAAAAAATTTTTATCAACATTAATAATATTAACTGTACTTTTTAGTACAGTTCTTTTGTTGCCTAATAAAATTAATTTTGACTTTGCGTTAGCACAAAATAGCGTTGATTCAATTAAGATAAGGGCTTATGGAGATTCTATTTCTGCAGGATTCTTGCTTGATGATTATAATAACTATATTAATGGAAAAGATATAACGCAAGGTAGTTATCCACAAGTATTTTCTGAACCTTATTTGCAATCATTTGGTGGACAAATAAAAAGTTTTGCAGTAACAGGTGACGAATCTTGGCAACTTTTAAATTTATTACAATCTCACTCCGATGTTACTGATGGAAATTATGGAGATTTTTCTAACACAGACATATTTACATTGTGTATAGGGGCGAATAATGTGCTTTCAGTTGCGTTGGAAAATTTAAGTGCATTATTGCTTGGAAGTATGTATTATGAAGAATATGTACCATTGCTACAAGCAGGAGTTGATCAGTTTAAAGAAGATTATCCACAAATTTTAAATATGTTGTCAGGCAACACAAACGCAAAAATAGTTGTTATGACAATTTATAATCCATATAAGTATGTTGACTCTAATGAAATTCAAGTTGATACCGGTAATACACTTACAGATAGTTTTATAAAAAATATTTTAACAGATTTGAATGTAAAATTTACTGAAATTCTAAGTCTTACAATGGAATATCTTGAACAGATAAATGATGTTATTAGACAAAGTGCAAATGAACAAGTAACCGTTGTTGACATATACAATATATTTAATACATTTAACGCATCAGAGTATAAAAACTATATAAATGCAAATTTGGCAAATGCAAAAATTACTGCAGAAATGACAAGTGGGCTTATATCAGGTGATTATACATCTATAATTAATGAAATAAAAAATAATACGGATCCACACCCAACAGCTGAAGGACACAAAGTTATTGCTGATGAACATATAAAAGTTTTCCAATATGCACAGCTGAAAATGTTGACTGATTTATCAAGTATAACAGACGGTGATAGCGATGTTGAATTTATATTTAAAAAAGCAGGTGGTGAAGATGCTATAACCACTATCAATTTATATAAAGAAATAAATGGTGTTGAGAGTCTAGTAAAAGAAATAACAGAAGAAAATTTTACAATAAAAGCAAAAGAACTAGATGGTGAAGGAGAAATCTATGCGAAAGTATATGACGAAAATGGAAGCACATTGATAACATCATCAAACAGCATTCCTTTTGTGTATGAGTTGCCAGAGCCTGAACCAGAACCTGAGCCTGAACCTGAACCAGAGCCTGAGCCCGA
>CALVZZ010000052.1 GCA_944372715.1 uncultured Clostridia bacterium
AAGATTTAAGATATTCTGCTATTGAAGATTGTTTGCCATATGCTAAATGTGGCATAGCAATTGGAGGATTATCCGTTGGTGAACCTAAAGAAATAATGTATGACATATTATCAAAAATAAAAAACAAACTTCCTGAAAATATGCCTAGATATTTAATGGGAGTTGGCTCTCCTGATTGTTTGTTAGAGGGGTTTGCTCGTGGTATTGATATGATGGATTGTGTACTACCAACTAGAATTGCTCGAAACGGTACAGCCTTTACAAAATATGGAAAGCTGGTTGTTAAAAATGGTAAGTATAAAGATGATTTTTCTCCAATAGAAGATGACTGCGACTGTTATACTTGTAAAAATTATAGTAGAGCTTATATAAGACATTTAATTAATGCAGGTGAAATGCTTGGAGCAGAACTGTTAAGTATTCATAATTTGTATTTTTTAACTAATCTTACCAAACAAATAAGGGAAGCAATAAAAGAAGATAGGTTTGGTGATTTTAAAGAAAATTACCTTAAAACCTATAAAATATAAAAATTCACCATAAAAGTATTTGTATTTTTAAAAAATTATGGTAATATTGTTCATAGTCAGGAGTTGATATGTTACTTTTTTCTATCACAAACTTGATAGTTCCAGTATGTTTTTTAATTGCTATTGTAACATTTGGAATGTTAATTTAAAAGGAGATTATAATGTTTAATTTATCAAATTTAGTTTTTATTGATGCATCACAAATTACATTGCTTGTTGTGATTGCAGCATTGCTTGTTCTTTATCCAATTTTTATGTTTATAAGAAATAAAAAGGAAAAAGAAAAAAGAACAGAGCTTTATGAATCTATTCATAAGGGTGATTATGTTTTAACATACTCTGGAATTATGGGAAAGGTTGTAGAAATATTAGAAAAGCAAAATGGAAAGTTTTTAACAATTCAAACAGGTGAAGGGAAAAATAGTGGATTTGTTTGTGTAACAATAGATGCTGTTTATACTTTTACGGATAATAAAGACAAGATTTTTGGAATTGACGGCGAACCTATTTCTTCTGATAGTAAAGATCAAAAAGTTGAAGGCAAACAAGAAGAAAACAATGATGTAAAAAAAGTTGACAATGATGAAAAAGTTCAAAATCAAACAGAAATTCAAAATCAAGAAGCTGTTGTAAGCACACAAAATAATAATAAAGCAACCAAAAAAACATCAAAAAAACAAAACACAAAAAAAGCATAAGCTCAAACTTATGCTTTTTTCTTGCCTAAAAAATTAACTGAAATTATACCACAAATAGCACCAATAATACCACCAAATAACAAATCGTTTAATATTGTTTTAGAAAATACAAATTGCCCGTCTAGTATTGAGAATGTTACAAATGCAAGAGCTGTATAAATGAAACCTATAACTAATCCTGTAATAAAACCCATTTCTTTGCATTTTTTTAGGCCTATAAAACAACCAATTAAAATGCTCAAACCCTTTATAATTTGATTAATTGGCGAAATTGCATTTTCTGGGACATACACAAATCTTATAACAAAAGCAAATATTAAAATTCCAATTAAGGAAACACAAAGTGCTATTAGTGCCCCTTTTATGACATTTATGAAAAATGAACTATCATTTGAATTTTCTTTATTTTTATTTTTCAACTTAACCATTTTTACCCCCAGAGTAAAATATGAAAAAAGTTTTTGTTATATTCTTTATTGTAAGTGAATTAAAATTAACTTTTTTGTCAATATTTAAAAAAACATTTGACAGTAAGGCTTGTTTTTATTATACTACCATAGTATTTAAAATATATAAAAGGCGAAAATAGAATGACTAAAAAATTAAGTATTGTAAAGTTTGTTTTTGTTTCCATTGCTGTTGTACTTGGCATATGTTTATCTATATTTTCTTTTCCAATTCCTTTTACAACATCAAATTTTAATGGGTTCATTAATTCAATACCTCTTGGATTAGATATTGCTGGAGGATATAGTGCTGTATACAATATAGAACTTGAAGATGATAGCAAAAATATTTCAGAAGAAATAGATTATTCAATAGATTTTATAAAAAGTGTTTTAAACAATCAAGGCTATTCTGATGCCGTTGTTGTTAAGCAAGGTGATAGTCAGATTAGATTAACGGTTTCTAAAAATAATGATCCTAAAACACTTATATCAACTCTTGGAAGTGCAGGAGATATCTATATTAAAAGTTCTGAAACAACTGATGTATCTGATAGTGATATAATTGGTGAGGATATCGAAAGGGTTTATTCCACAAGATTGCAAACTAGCGAAACAGAGTTTTCTTGGGGTGTTATGATTGAGTTTACTCAAAACAGCACAACAGGAAAATCTGGTGCTGAAAAATATGAAAATTTAACATCAACAGTTGCATCTAGTGGAAACACAATTTATATCTATATGGATGATGAATTGTATCAATCAGTTGGAGGAATTACATCTGCACAAACAACAGGTACATTATTTTTATCTGGTGGGGGAATTACTTCACAAGAGACTGCTAATCAATTTGCATTAAGAGTTATGGTTGGTACTCTTGAAACAAAGCTTTCACAAGATCCAAATTCTGTTATTGAAATCCCTTCTACAATAACTCCAAATTTTTTGATGTTTGCTTGTGTTGCTATTTCTATACTAAGCATAGTTTTTGTTGTTTTAATGGTAATTAAATTTAGAGATTTTGGTTGGATGTCTTTACTATCCTTGCTTGTTTATGCAATTTTGGTTGTATTCTTTATGCAAGCTGTTCCTATTGTTTTATTAACATTGGGAGGAATAATTGCTACTGCAATAGGTTTAGCATTGTTATTTTTCACTCATATATTACTGTTTAGTAACATTGCAAATGAATATGCTAATGGTAAAAAAATCCATTTGTCTATAAAATCTGGTTACAAAAAATCTGTTTTGCCAATTGTAGATATTAATGTAGTTGCCATTTTATTATCATTTGTTATGTGGTTCTTGGGTGATTCATTTAGTATGAGTTTTGGAATAATCCTTTCTATATCATCTTTAATGGGATTGTTTACAACACTTCTTGTAACAAAAGCATTTATGAAATGGTATCTTCCAATTAATAGCTCAAATGCTAAAAAATTAGGATTAAAAAGAGGAGAAAATGTAAATGAAATCTAAATATTGGTTAAAGCTTATTGCTCCTGTTTTAGTATTTATCCTAGCAATTGTGTTATTTTTCACAGTGGGATTCAATAAATCTTTAGAATTAAAGGGTTATTATTTAATTGAAGTAAATATAGGAGACTATGAAATTTCAGAGGCTTTAGATAAAATTGATGGCGTTCTAAATGAAAAAGAAATTAATATAGAAGATTATTCACTTGAAAATGATGACTATGGTAAAGTTATTGCCATTAAGTATACAACATTTGAAGACGATGAACTTTTACAAAAAAATATAAAAGATGAATTAACCACTGCATTTGATTATGATACTTCATCATTATTGGAACAAACTTATATTAAAGTTAGTGGATTCATTCAGCCTCAATCAATGATTGTTCCTATTTCAAGCATACTTCTTGCTGTATTAATTGGTTTAATTGGTGTGTTTGTTTATATTGCATTAAGACACAGTGTTGCAAATGCTTTTAGTATTGTTTTGTCTGCTATAATTGATTTACTTTTAATGATTTCTTTAACTATTATTTTACGAGTTCCAATGTCTATATCTTTTGCTTTGGCAATTGCGGGTACAGTAGTATTCAGTGTTATTTTAAATGTAATTCAATATAGTAAATTTATAGATGTTAGCAATGATGAAAAAATGTTAAAAAATAGTAATGACCAAATTATAAAATATGCTCAACAAATTTTTTATAAACAATTAATTGTTTTAACAATGTCATATTTGTTTGCTATTTGCGTGTTTGCTTTTTATAATTTGTCTACTTCATTATCTTTAGTTTTGGGAGTTTTATCTTCTATATATACTTCTCAGCTTATAACACCACATCTTTGGGCAATGGCTTATAGAAGAAGAATAAAAACTAAGAAAGAAAATAAATTAGATACAGAAAATAATTAAAAAATATAGGGAAAGAATAATGAAAAAATAATTGCATTATTCTTTTTTTTAAATTATAATTATTCCATAAGGTTAGCAAAATATTTTGCTATAATGGGAATTTATGAAATTATATAAGTACTTTAATGGGAGCATTAATGCTTCTTTTATTCAGGACATAATGTCAAAATTTAATATTTGTAAACCTATTGCAGAACTTATTGCTTCTCGTGGTTATGATACAATTGACAAAGTTGAAAACTTTCTAAAACCTAATTTGGTTCACGATCCTTATTTGATAAAAAATATGGATGAATTAGTAAAAAAAGTTAAATTGGCGATAGACAGCAATAAAAAAATTTTAATTTTTGGGGACTATGATGTTGACGGTATTAGCGCAACAGCAATTATGATAAAAACATTAAATTTATTGGGAAACAATCCAAAATATTATTTACCCAATAGATTTATTGATGGATACGGTCTTACTTGTGAAGTTTTGGATAAAATAAAAAACAAATATAATCCTGATTTGATTATAACAGTAGATTGCGGGATTTCTTGTTATCAAGAAGTAGAATATGCAAAAAAACTAGGAATTGAGATTATTGTAACAGACCATCACGAAATACCAGATATTATTCCAAATACAATAGTGTTAAATGCAAAAATGCAAAATCAATTATATCCATTTAAGGATCTTTGTGGAACGGGGCTCGCATACAAAATAAGTGAAGCTTTGCTTGGAAAAAAAGCAGAACAGTTTTTGCCAATTGCGGGAATTGCTACCATTGCTGATATAGTGCCATTAGTTGATGAAAACAGAACCATAGTATATAAAGGTTTAAAGTTAATGGACGCTTATTTGCCAATAGGCTTGAAGATGTTGTTTAAAGAGCAAAAAATTTCTCTTACAAAAGCAAATTCTATTGATATTTCTTATAAAATAGCACCTAAAATTAATGCATCTGGCAGAATGGGAGATGCTTCTGATTCTTTAAAGCTTTACTTAGAAACTGATCCTGTTGAAATAAAAAAATTGTTAAATAAGGTTGCAAATCACAATCAAAAAAGGCAAGAATTGTGTTCTAAAGTATATGAAGATTGCAAACATATGCTCAATAATGAAAATATGAGTGCTAATAAATGTATTATTTTATCATCAAAAAAATGGGATCAGGGGATTTTAGGCATTGTTTGTGCAAGATTGGTTGAAGAATATAATAGGCCTGTGTTTTTATTTTCAGAAATTGACGAAGATGCAAAGGGCTCAGCTAGGAGTATTCCAGAAATAAATGTTCATCTTTTGTTAAATTCGATGAAGGATATGTTGGAAACTTTTGGTGGACACACTATTGCGGCAGGATTAACAATTAAAAAACAATATTTGAATTTATTTAAAGAAAAAGTTAATGAGTATATTTTAAATAATATTAATGATCAGGTTTTTACTCCAATACAATATTATGATATAGATCTTGATCAAAATGATATCAATAAATCCTTGCTTGAAAGTTTGCAAAAATTGGAGCCTTTTGGATTGGGAAATGCAAATCCAAAGTTTAAAATATCAATTGATAAATTAGATATTTTACCAATGAAAAACTATAATTATCATTGTCAAATTAAATTGAAAAATAAAATTAATTTTGTACAATTTAATTATGTTAATGATCATAACAAATTGAAATATTGTAAAAATAAATCAATTATTTTTGAACTACAAAATGACACATTTGGACAAACTTTAAAGGGGATAATTCGTGGGAATTATTTTGATTTTCCAATAATACCCAACAAAAATTTTAATAATGGTGTAATTCAAACATTAAGATACTGTAATGAAAAATCACAGAGAATTTATGATTACTATACTGATCAAGATTTGGTAACCTTTGTCAGTTCTCCATCATCTTTTGGGACAGCTTATGTCGTTTTTGATTTAAATGATTATAATAATTTTATAAATAATTATAATTTAAAAAATATAGTAAATTTAGATTTGTTTAATGGAAAAGAAAATAAAGGGTTTAATACCATTTTTATTTCACCAGAGAATATTGAATTTTGCAAACATTTTGAAAGAATCATATTTTTAAGTCCTGTTATGGATGGTGGATATATTTCTAAAATAAATAAAATATCTAATGCTAAAATATATTTGCCTATAAACAGAAAAGAAAAGTCAAATTTGAAAAATGTTGATCTTTCGAGATCAACTTTTGGAAGAATATATAATTCTATAAAAAAATATAAAGGCAGTTTTGTATGCTACGAAGACTTATATTTAAAATTAAAGTTGTCTTTTAATTTTGAAACATTTTTACTATGTTTGATTACATTATTAGACTTAAAAATTATAAAATTAACTGATGAAAACGAATTATACAAAATTGAATTTGATGATACAATAAAAACAGATTTAAACAAATCATCAGTTTATAATATTGCAAAATTAATAAAAAATGTAGTAAGGTGATAGGTGGGGTATGTTAATTTATACAAATACAACTGAGTATAAAAATGATATTTATGATTTAGCACATTTATTTTTTCCAAATTCTATTTTGGGAGAAGATGATGGTATTGTTATTTATCACGAATTTATCTCATCTGAAAACGAACAAACTGTTACTTATAAGTTGGGCGAATTTACTAAAACATTTTCTAGACAAATACAAGAATGTAAAAGTGAATTACAAAGAAAAAAAATTAATAAAAGATTTATAAAAAATTGTTTGTATGATTTTTTAAGCAAAATTACTAAGCAAGAATTACCTTGGGGAAGTTTAACAGGAATACGACCAACAAAATTAGCCTACGACTTGATAGATGATGGTTTAGATCCATTATTTATAAAAGAAACATTAATGAAAGATTTTAAAGTAAGTGAAAAAAAGGCAAAATTGGTTTCAAAAATATTAAAAAATCAACATTGTATAATAAAAAACGATAAACTTGTAGATATTTATATAAACATTCCCATTTGTCCTTCAAGATGCTCTTACTGTTCTTTTATTTCATCAGAATATGATAAAGTTAAAAACGATATTCAAGATTATGTTAATAATCTTGTTTTAGAACTGAAATCAGTTAAAAGAATGATATATGAAAAAGCTTATGTAGTGAGAGCAATATATATAGGTGGAGGTACTCCAAGTATATTAACTGATAAGCAATTTAAAGAGATTTTTGACGAAATAAATTATCCGATATCAGAATTTACAGTTGAGTGTGGTAGGCCAGAAACTATTACAAAAGAAAAATTAGAAATATTTAAAGAATATGGCGTTACAAGATTGTCAATAAATCCACAAACCTTTTCTCAAAAAACTTTAAAGTTGATAGGTAGAAAACATACCGTGCAAGATGTTTTAAATGCTTATAAACTTGTTTTGCCATATAATTTTATTATAAATATGGATATAATTGCTGGTTTGCCAGGTGAAAAATTTCCAACATTTAAAAAAACATTAGATACTGTAATTGAGCTTTCACCTGATAATGTAACCGTTCATACATTATCTTTAAAACACGGTTCCTTACTATTTGACAATCCACCAGACAATGATAAAAATGTGGCTAAAATGGTTGATTATGCATACACAAAACTTAGCGAAGATGGTTATGAACCATATTATTTATACAGGCAAAAAAATCAAGCAGAAGGTTTAGAAAATGTAGGATATACTAAAAAAGGTAAAGTTTGTACATTTAATATTGATAGTATGGAAGAAACTTTAAGCATAATTGCTTGTGGAGCAGGTGCAATCTCGAAAAGAATTTTTAATTTAGAAAATAGAATAGAAAGATTGGCTAATCCAAAATTTTTAAAAGATTATAACGAAAGAATTGAAGAAATTATTCAAAAAAAATTAAATTTCTTTTAAATGCATTGCATATAAATATATGTGGTAGTTTATACAAAAAAAACGAAAACAATAAAATCAAAGATTTGTTTCATTTTAGCAATAGTGGTAGTTATTATCACAATATTTCTATTGTATATGCATTTTATAGTAAATCCAATAATTATAGATTCGGCAGAAGCAAAGGTAAAAGCTACAACGCAAGTTGCAATTGAAAATGCTGTTTATGATATTTTAAAAAACAAAATTGTTTATGATGATCTTGTTAATATAGTAAAAGATGAAAATGGCGATGTTCAACTTATTACTGCAAATGCGTATGAAATTAATTTACTATCTAAGGAATTGTTAACATCTGCGCAAGATGGTTTGATTAAGACAAGTCAAGATGGTGTTGACATTGGTATTGGAACATTTACTGGACTACCAATACTTGTAGATTTAGGGCCAAAAATAAGTATAAAGTTGTCGCCAATTGGAAGCATCAACACTAAATTTTATTCAGAGTTTATTACAGCAGGAATAAATCAAACTTGTCATAAAATTTATTTAGTGCTTGAAAGTGATATAAATTTGATTCTTCCAACTGCATCCAAAAGAATTCATACTACCACAGAAGTTTTGTTGACGGAGAGTATAATTATAGGAAAAATTCCAGATACATATCTAAATTCAAACAATCTAGACGAAATGTTAAATTTAGTACCTAAAAATTGAATAAAATTTTTATAAAAAAGAATAATAGTGATATGCAAAGTCTATGGCTTTTAATACCACTATTTTTATTTTTTCTAATTACTTTACCAATTATTATTGAGTCGAGATTTTCATATAATCTTGAAAAAAACATAGGTTTTTTTTCAATTAAACTTTGGTTTTTTACTATTTCTACAATTTCCTTTAAAATCAAAGGCAAGTATTTAATAATAAGGACAAAGAATGATGCAAAACAAGTTGAAATATCTTTAATTGGACCAGAAATTAAGCTTTTAGAGCAGTTAACAGTTCAAATTAAAGATAAAATAAAAGTAAAAAAATTAGAATTTCATAGTAATATTGGTACTAATGATGCTTTAGAAACAGCGCTTTTAAGTTCCTTGTTATCCATTATTGTTGGAGTTCTTTGGGGATATATAAAAAACTATAAAGATACTGCTAGTGTTGACATTTATACATATCCTAATTATGTAGAAAAAAATTTTTTAATTTCATTATTGGCAAGGGTCTCAATCTCTATTTTTGATTTAATTTATTCATTTATAATGGCAAGTATAATTTTGAAAAAATCAGATAGCAAAAAGGGTTATGTAAAAGTAAAAAAGTAAGGAGTTATTATGAAGATTAATGAAGATAAAAAGTCAAATATCAATTCTTTAATTGATGAAAGTATTTTAAACATTAAAAACTTAATGGAAACTAATACTATTGTAGGTGACCCTGTTGTTGCGCCTGATGGAACAGTTATAATACCTATTTCTAAAGTTAGTGTAGGATTTGTTGTTGGTGGTGGTGAGTATACCGATAAATTAAAAAGAATAAAAGAAAATACCTTTCCAATGGCAGGAGCTAGTGGAGGGGGAATAACAGTATCTCCCGTTGGCTTTTTAATTCAAAACAATGGAAGCTATAAATTTATTGATGTTGAAAATAAAAGTTCATATCAAACATTCTTAAATTTGTTTAATTTGTTAATAGAAAAGTTAGGAGAAAAAAAATAATGAAAAAAATTTTTTTACTTCTTATCATTGTTGCTTTGATATGCAATTTGTTTTTAGTAAATTATTCTGAAAAAGTTGTTAATGCAGATGATATAAGTTCTGCGAAATCAATGGCACTTATAGAAAAAGAGAGTAATAGACTAATATATTCTAAAAATGCAAATGAACAACTACCAATGGCAAGCACTACTAAAATAATAACTGCATTAACAGTTTTAGAAAATTGTAGTGATTTGAATGAGATGGTAGATGTAGATGATAGAGCAGTGGGTATACCGGGAACTTCAATATATTTAATAAAGGGTGAAAAATTAACAGTAAAAGAGCTTCTTTATGGAATGATGTTAGTGTCAGGAAATGATGCTGCTACAGCTTTAGCTTATTATGTTTCTGGAAGCATAGAAGATTTTTGTAAGTTAATGTTGTTAACAGCACAAAATGCCGGTGCTTATAATTCTTCTTTTGCCAATCCTCACGGATTGGATGAAAATGGACATTATACAACTGCTCTTGATTTAGCTTTGATTACAGCAAAAGCATTAAAAAATGATGTTTTTGCTGAAATAGTAAGCACAAAAGAATATAAAATTAGTGGAAATGAAAAAACACCAATAAGATATTTGAAAAATAAAAATAGATTGCTAAATTCTTTTGAAGGAGCAACAGGGGTAAAAACAGGATTTACTGATGATGCTGGAAGATGTTTTGTTGGTTCAGCTAAAAAGAACAATACTGAATTTATTTGCGTTGTACTAAATTGTAATTTAATGTTTGAAGAGTGTGCAAGTTTTTTAAATAAGGCGTTAAATAATTATAAACTTGTAGAATTGATTCCAAGTTATAATTTTATAAAAAATATTGATGTCATCGATGGTAGGGAAGAAACTATAAAAGTTTATTCAAGAAAAAGTTTTGCATACCCATTATCTGATGAAGAACAAAATATGATTGTCTATGAATATAATCTTCCTGAAAATTTAGTTGCACCAATCGAAAAAGATGGCATAGTTGGAGAATTTAAAATATATTTAAATGATGAATTACTTTTTAGTGAAAATGTTTATGCTATGGAAGAAGTCAAGTCAATCAATCTTTTAGAAAACATTAAAGAAATCATTAAAAATTGGAATAATAATTTTCTTGACATTAATTAAAAAAAACACTAAATTATTAATATGAGAATAAATAAATTTTTAGCAACATCTGGTTTATCTTCAAGAAGAAAGGCAGAAGAGTATGTGAAAAATGGAAAAGTTAGTGTAAATGGAAAAATTATAACTGATTTGTCATATCAAGTAAATGAAAAAAAAGATGTAGTCAATGTTAATGGTGTATCATTAAAACCAACAAATTCTTTTGTATATTATAAGTTAAATAAGCCAAAAGGTTATATTTGCTCCTCAAATGATGAAAAAGGAAGAAAGACAATATTTAATTTATTAACTGACGCCAATCAGCGTCTTTTTTCTGTTGGAAGATTAGATTATAATACTGAAGGTTTATTGCTTTTAACTAACGACGGTGATTTAACATATAAATTAACACATCCAAACTATGAAATTGAAAAGGAATACATTGTTATTATAGAGGGTAAAATTAAAGAAAGTGAATGTGCAGTGTTAAGAGCTGGTGTAATTGAAAACGGAATAAGACTACCAAGTGCAAAAGTAGATGTTGTTAAAGTTGAAAAAGATAGAACATATTTGTCTATTAAAATAGATGAAGGGCTTAATAGGCAAATAAGAAGAATGTTCGCTTGTATTAACAAAAATATAATATTACTTAAACGTATCAGAATAGGAGAAATTAAACTTGGTGGGTTGGCTCGTGGAAAATATAAGGAGCTAAATAGAGAAGAATTAGAATATTTAAATAAAATTTTATAGGAGATTGCTTATGTATAAAATTTTACAAATTATTGTTTGGCCTTTTTATAGATTATTTCATCCAATAAAAATTATAGGTAAAAAAAATATTCCTAAAAAAAGTAAGGCAATTTTAATTTGTAACCATTATAGTAATTCCGATATATTAGTGTTAGGTACAGCAATTTTTAGAAAACAACATTTTTTGGCAAAAAAGGAACTATTTAATGGTAGATTTAAAAATTGGTTTTTGAAAAAAATGGGTGCAATTCCAATAGATAGGGGCACAGCTGATATAAAAGCAGTGAAAAATTGTATATCTGTATTAAATGATAATAAATTGTTAACAATCTTTCCCGAAGGAACAAGGAATAAAACTGAAGAAGAATTATTAGCATTAAAAAATGGTGCTGGATTGATTGCAATAAAGTCTGGAGCTCCAATAATACCTATGTGGTTAGAAAAAAAACCTAAAGCATTTAGAAAAAATAAACTTACGATAGGTGAGCCTATTTTAGTTGAAAAATACAAAAACCAAAAACTTACAAACGAGATACTTGATGAATTGGGAAATGTATTGACAAACAGTATGATTAAATTAAAAAAATCATAGTACACAATATATTGTGTACTATTTGTTTGCATAATACTATTTATTGATAGTTATTTATTAAATAATTTATTTAAATATCGTATTTAAGTTGACCTTTATTACAAATTATGATATATTTTGTAAGTTAGGAGAGTTTATGGAAGATAATGTTAAAGAATTAGAAAATCAAGCTTTAAAAGAATTGGTGAAGGTAAACGATTTCAAATCACTTTCTGAATTTAAAGTTAAATATCTTGGTAAACAAGGAATGTATACTGCATTATTAAAAGAAATGAAAAATATTCCTAGTGATGAAAGACCAAAGTTTGGAGCTATAATAAATACTTCTCGTCAAAAAATTGAAAATATTATTTATGAAACGGAAGAAAGATTAAATGCTCAAGAATTAGAAAATAAATTGTCGCAACAGAAAATTGATATAACTGAACCTGCTAAAAATACTCAACAAGGACAAGTTCATCCACTTTATAAAGTTATGAATAAAATTATCGAAACTTGTGTTGAAATGGGTTTTACAGTTGTTGATGGCCCTGAAATTGAAACTGATTATTATAATTTTGAAGCTTTAAACATACCAAAAGATCACCCAGCAAGAGATATGCAAGATTCATTCTATATAACACAAAATTTAATTATGAGAAGTCAAACATCTGCGATGCAGATAAGAGCTATGGAGACAATGAAACCTCCTATTAAAATTATAAGTCCAGGAAGAACATATAGGGCAGATAGTGATGCGACTCATTCTCCTGTTTTTCATCAATTAGAAGGACTTGTTGTAGATGAAAATGTTAGTATGATAGATTTAAAAGCTATTTTAACTCAGCTTTTAAAAACATTGTTTGGAGATAACACTAAAATTAGATTTAGACCATCTTTCTTTCCATTTACGGAACCAAGTGTTGAGGTTGATGCAACCTGTCCAATGTGTGGCGGAAAAGGTTGTCCAAGATGTAAAGGTTCTGGTTATATGGAACTTCTTGGAGCAGGAATGGTTAATCCAACAGTTTTAGAAAATTGTGGTATTGATTCAAAAAAATATTCAGGATTTGCTTTTGGATTTGGTTTAGATAGATTTGCAATAATAGAATACAAAGTTCCATCTATAAAAATGATGTTTGAAAACGATATAAAATTTTTATCACAAATTAAATAATGGAGAAAGATAATGAAAGTAACATTAAATTGGTTAAAAGAATTTGTTAATATTGATATTTCACCTGAAGAACTAGCAGAAAAATTGACAAATGCTGGTATGGAAGTTGAAGAAATTAGTTATCAAAATAAGCACTTGCACGATGTTTTTGTTTGTAAAATTTTAAGTATACAAAAACATCCAAATGCGGAAAAACTCGATATTTGTAAAGTTGATTTAGGGCAAAGAACATTACAAATTATAACAGCTGCAAAAAATATAAGGGTTGGTGATTATGTCCCTGTTGCCTTAGAAGGTGCTGATCTTGCTAATGGTATAAAAATTAAAAAATCTAATCTTAGGGGTGAAATTTCCGAAGGAATGTTCTGTTCAGGTGAGGAGCTTGGAATTACAGATGATTATTATAGAGGTGCTGAAACTTACGGCATTATGATTCTTAATGAAAAATATGATTTGGGAGAAAAAATTGAAACTGCACTATGTCTTGATGATGTTATTTTTGATATAAATATAACACCTAATAGACCTGATTGTATGAGTGTTATAGGTATTGCAAGAGAAGTAAGTGCAATTTTAAAGACCCCCATTATATCACAAGATCCATATTATGAAGTGGATAAAAATGATGATGTTAAAAATCACATTTCCGTAGAAATAAAAAATTATGATTTGTGTCCAAGATATATGGCTGCAGTTGTAAAAGATGTTGTTGTTAAAGAAAGTCCTATGTGGCTTAAAAGAAGAATTCACGCAGTGGGCATTAAATGTGTAAATAATATTGTTGATATAACCAACTATGTTCTTGTAGAACAAGGACAACCAATGCACGCATTTGATGCAAATTATATTGAAGGTAATAAAATTGTTGTAAGAAATGCTAATGCAGGGGAAAAGATAAGTGTTCTTAATGGAAACAGTTATGAATTAAAACAATCTTTCAATGTAGTTGCAGATAGTGTTAAACCAAACGTAATTGCAGGAATTATAGGTGGGGTAAATTCATCAGTTACGGACAACACGAATAAATGTGTATTAGAATCAGCTTGTTTTGAAAGATCTAATATAAGGGTTACAAGTAGAACAATAGGTGTAAGAACGGATAGTACAGCTAGATTTGAAAAGGGAGTTGACATTGGGTCTCCTGTTCAAGGAATGAAAACTGCTCTAAGCTTAGTTTATAAATTAAAAGCTGGAACCATTGTAAGTGGAATAATTGACGAAAAAAAATATGATCCAAAAGAAAAAGTTTTAAAATTTTCTTTGAAAAGAATATTTAAAATTTTAGGAATTGAAATTGATAATTCTAAAATTATTAGTATATTAACTTGCCTTGGGTTGTCTCCCGAAATAAACGGGGATGAATTAAAGTGTATAATACCTATATTTAGAACTGATATTGAAAATGATGCAGATATAGCTGAAGAAATTATTAGAATGTATGGATATGATGTGTATGATAATCTTGATGTGCCTGCATTAAAAACATCTTCCTATACAATAGGAAAATTTGATAAAAGAATGGTTTTGCAGAATAAAATACGAATGCTTCTTTGTGATAATGGTTTTTATGAAACATTAAATTATTCTTTTTGTCCAGCAAATTCAAATGATTTAATTCTTTTATCGCCCAATCATAAAAATTACAATATGATAAAACTTGGAAATCCAATAAGTGATGACTTATCATGTGTAAGAACATCTATGGTTTACTCAATGTTAAATGCATTATCTTATAATATTAAACACGGGAATAAGGACTTAAGATTCTTTGAATGTGGAAGAATTTATCTTCCAAAGCAACTGCCTTTAAATGAACAACCTGATGAAGTTGCAATGTTAAGTATTGGAGCAATTGATGAAAAATTAGATTTTTATCAAATAAAGGGTTTAATGTTAAAGTTATTGCAACCATATGAAATTGATTTTGAAATTAAATATTCATCTATGCCTTATATGCATCCAGGAATGAGTGCAGATTTGATAGATAAACAAACACAAAAGATCATTTGCACTTTTGGTATTGTACATCCAAAAGTATGTTCAAATTTTGAAATTTCTGATAAAACTATTTATGCAGAAATGAATATTGATTTCTTATTAAGATTGCAAGAAAAGAAAATAATAACCAAGCCAATATCTAAATTCCCATATGTTGAAAGAGATATAGCCTTAATTATAAATGAAGATATTCAAGCAGATAAAATTTTAAATGCTGTTTGTAAATCTGTTGGCAATTTATTGTATTCTGCTGAAATATTTGATATTTATAGAAATTCATCTCTTGGAGAAAATAAAAAGAGTATAGCTTTTCACATAGTGTTATCATCACAAGATAAAACACTAACAGAGGAAGAAGTAAATAGCGTTATAAATAAAGTTATAAAAGATTGTGAATATAAATTTGAGGCAAAATTGAGATGATTTATTTTGACAATGCAAGTACTACAAAATTATGTGAAACATCTTTGAAATATATTAATGATTATTCTACAAACAACTTTTTCAATGCATCTTCTATATATAGGCAAGGTGCAGAAAATAAAAAAGAAATTGATGTTTGTAAAAAAATTATTGCTAATATTCTCGGAATAGATTTTAAAGATAATATTATTTTTACTGGTTCGGCTACTGAATCTAACAATATTGCTATTCAAGGTTCTGTTAAAAAAAATTTTGGGAAGTTATTATTCTCAGAAGGAGAACATCCGTCAGTTTATAATACAGCATTAAATTTGAAAAACAAAGGCTATGATGTTGAGTTTGTAAAATTAAACAAAGATGGTGAAGTTGATATTGATGATTATAAGATAAAATTAACCAAAGACACATCTTTTATTTCAGTAATGCATATTAACAATGAAACGGGCGCAATTAATAATTTAGATAATCTTGTTGATATGAAAAATAGAATTTGTCCTAATGCTATATTTCATTCTGATGGTGTTCAAGCTTTTGGTAAAATTAAATATGTTTTAAATAAAGTTATAGATTTATATTCAATTAGTGCACATAAAATTTATGGACCAAAAGGTATTGGAGCTCTTTATATAAAAAATAGGAATAAAATAAATCCGATTATCTTCGGTGGTGGACAAGAGTATAATTTGCGTTCTGGAACTGAAAATGTTCCTTCTATAATGGGATTTAAAGGAGCGTTAGAAGAGATCATTTATAAATACGATGATATAAAAAAAATAAAAGATTATATTATTACTAATTTGAATGGTGATTTTAAAATTAACGGAAATGGTTCTCCATATATTTTATCTATAAGCTTTAAAGGGATAAATGGAGAGACAATTGTACATATGCTGGAAGAAAAAGATATTTTAATCAGCAGAGGGAGTGCTTGTTCGGGATCAAAAATAGGTAATAGAGTTTTAACTTCAATGGGGTTATCAAACGATTATGTAAAGGGGAGTATTAGGCTAAGCTTTTCAAAAAATAATACTATTGATGAGGCTAAATTGGTAGTAGAAAAATTAAACGAAATTGTGTCAAGATTAAAAGGAATATAAAATGAATGAAAATGTAATAATGCTAAGATATGGTGAATTATATTTAAAAGGTAATAATAGATCTTTTTTTGAAAATCTTTTAATTAAAAATATAAAAAAAGCTTTAAACAGTTTTGTGTTTTCAATTAAAAAAATTTCTGGAAGATATGTGATATATGATTTTGACTCAATAAATTTAAATTTAATAATTGATAAATTGAAAAATATTTTTGGTTTAGTATCTGTGAGTCCAGCATATGAATTTCAGACAAATATTGACGAAATTAAAAGCAAATGTAGGTTTCTTGCTAAAACTCTAAATGGTTCTTTTAGAATAACAACAAAAAGGGCTGATAAAAAATTCCCTATAAAATCAGATGAGTTTTCAGCATCAATAGGTGAAATTGTTCTTAGCGAAAACCCAAATTTAGTTGTTGATTTGCATAATCCTGAAACAATAATAACAATTGAAATTCGTGAAAATGGTTGTTCATACATTTCAACAAAAAATATTCAATGCTGTGGTGGAATGCCTGTAGGATCTGCTGGTAATGGACTTTTAATGCTTTCAGGAGGAATAGATAGTCCTGTTGCTGGCTATATGATGGCAAAAAGAGGATTAAAACTATATGCAATACACTTTCATAGTTTTCCTTATACAAGTATTCAGGCAAAAGATAAAGTAATAAAATTAAAGAATATTTTGGAAAATTTCGCAGGAGACATAAAACTTATCGTTGTGCCTTTTACAAAGATTCAAGAGGCAATCCATATCAATTGTTATGAAGAGTATATGATAACAATAATGAGAAGAATTATGTTAAGGATTGCGGAAAAAATTGCTCAAAAATTCCATTGTTCAACAATAATTACAGGGGAAAGTTTGGGGCAAGTTGCAAGTCAAACTGTTGAAAGTATAACAGTTACAAACAATGTTGTAGAACAATTGCCTGTACTTAGACCATTAATAGGTTTTGACAAGGTTGAGATTATGAAAATTGCAGAACAAATTGGTACATATGAAACATCAATATTACCATATGAAGATTGTTGTACAGTTTTTTTACCTAAAAATCCTATAATTAAACCAACAATTAAAAAAGCAATTATAGAAGAAGAAAAATTTAATTATGAATATTTAATTGAAGAAGCAATTAATAATATTGAAATTGTTGAATAATTTGTATGTATTATAGATTGATATATACAATATGTTGTAGTTATAAAAATTATTTAAATTTATTACACAAATTTTACTAAAACTTTAAACAAATCAGTTGACTTGTTTAAAGTTTTATTTTAAACTTAACTTGTAAATTTATTAATTAAAGAGGTTTTTAGCGAGTTTTCGCTAACCTTATTATATAGTTATTTAGAAAACTTGGCTTTTAGCCCCTTTGTTTATAAGTTTAATATTTGTTAAGAGGTGAAATAATGAGCAATAGTTTATTATTAAGCGTTGCTCCTTATGTTGTTGTTTTGGTAAGTCTAGGAACTGCAATAATTGGTATAGTTGCAGGAGTTTGGATTGAAACATTCTTTATTTCTAAAAAAACAGATAAAAATAAGGCACAAGCTTTAAAAATAATTGAAGATGCCTATGCTGAAGCCAAAACAGTTAAAAAGGAAGCATTGCTTGAAGCAAAAAATGAAGTTCAAAGTTTAAGAAATGATTTTGAAAGGGAACAAAAAGAAAAAAAATTAGAGTTGCAACGCTCGGAAGATAGACTTTTACAAAGAGAAGAATTTATTGACAAAAAAGAATTAGCGCTTGATAAAAAATCAGAAGCAATTGAACAATCTAAGCAAGAATTAATTGACAAACAAAATGTTTTAGAAAAAGAAATTGAAGAACAAAAAAATATAAAGTCTGATATGATAAAAGAGTTGGAAAAAATATCAGGTTTAAAAAAGGAAGAGGCAAAAAATTTAATAATAAATGAATTAACTGATGAAGCTAAAATCCAAGCAGCAAAAACAGTTAAATCTATTGAAGAAAATGCTAAACAAGAAGGTAACAAAATTGCGAGAGATATAGTCTCGTTAGCAATTCAAAAATGTGCAACAGATGTAACTTCGGAAACAACAGTATCTGTTGTTACGATTCCTAATGATGAAATGAAGGGTCGAATTATTGGTCGTGAAGGAAGAAACATTAGAGCAATTGAAAATGCAACAGGTGTTGACTTAATTGTTGATGATACTCCTGAAGCAATAACATTATCAAGTTTTGATCCTGTAAGAAGAGAAATAGCTAGGATATCACTAGAAAAGTTGATTTTGGATGGAAGAATACATCCAACCAGAATTGAAGAAAGTGTAGATAAAGTAACAAAAGATGTTGAAAATTCAATCAAGGAAGCTGGGGAAAATGCAGTTGAAGAAGCTGAAATTTATGGTTTACACCCAGAATTAATTAAAATATTAGGAAGATTGAAGTATAGAACAAGTTATGGTCAAAATTGTTTAAAACATTCATTAGAAACTGCTTATATAGCTGGTTTATTAGCTGGAGAAATTGGTGCTGATATAAAAGTTGCTAAACGCGGTGGACTATTGCACGATATAGGAAAAGCATTAGACCACGAAGTTGAAGGAACACACGTATCAATTGGTGTTGACTTGGCTAAAAAATATAAAGAATCTAATGCTGTTATACATTGCATAGAAGCTCATCACTTTAATGTTGAATTTAATAGTGTTGAAGCTGTATTAGTTCAAGTGGCAGATGCTATATCTAGTTCAAGGCCTGGTGCTAGAAGAGAATCTTTAGAAAATTATGTAAAACGATTAGAAAAGTTAGAAGAAATTTCAAATTCATTTAAAGGTGTCGAAAAAGCTTATGCAATACAAGCTGGTAGGGAAGTCAGAATTATGGTTAAACCTACTGAAATAACAGATGAAACAGCTGTATTTTTAGCGAATGATATTGCAAAACAAATTGAAAAAGAAATGGAATATCCAGGTCAAATAAAAGTAAATGTTATTAGAGAATCAAGATTTACAGCAATTGCAAAATAAAAAAACACGCAATTTATTCGTGTTTTTTTAAAATCTTTTATTAATTATATAATTAATATATGTAGCAAGTGGAATATTTAATAATAATACAATTGGTAAAATTATTGTTGTTGAATAGTCTACAAAATTTTGACCATTAAAACCAAAAAGCATATTAAACGAAAATATTAGTAATATTCCAAGTAATGTTATGCCCAAATTTATAAAAAATTGTTTTTTATCTATATTATATTTGGGCAATTCTTTGTTAGGATTTTTGTACATTAAAATTCCCATATATATTGATATACCAACAAAAATCAATGATACAATAATGTACAAAAATATATGATTTGGATTTGCTCCGACTAAAGAAAGTATTGCATATGTAACCCAAGTTTCAAACAAAATTAATGTTAAATAAATTATAGATTTATAAAAATTAACTTTATTTATTGGAATAAATTCGTTAGAAATTTTTTCAACTTTGCTAGATTTATTTATAGATATTTCTTTTGCCTTGTAAGGATAAAATTTTAAATTTTGTTTTTTATAATAATCTTCAAGAGTATTGTAAGATAAATACCCTTCTGAAGATTTGTCATTAAAGCCTTTTTTATACAAATCTTCAACAAGCTCATTATATTTATTTTCAGCAGGTGAAAATTTAAAAAGGGGACTTTCACCAATTATATTAAATCTTGCAGGTTGAATTTTTTTAACCTTAGGCAATGAATCAGGATCTGGAGTTTCTGTAATAAAAATTCCCTCATCTTTAATTTCGGGTAGTTCTTGTGTAAGTGGTATTGCGTTATCTTGTTGTTTATCAACTAACTCATTTTCATTTACAATACCAATGTTTTTAGGAATAAATATACCATTTGAATATTCGTTTTTTTCCTGTTTATTTTCAACATCTAATGTTTTTGGTATATTTGTTTCATTATTGTTGTTAAAATTTATAGTGTTATATTCGTTTTCAATAGCATCTTTTTTAAAGTTATCATCTTCGACATAATTGCTTTTTTCTTCAATTTTTGTGTTTACATCGAAACTTTCTAAGTTTTGTTTATTCTCAATGTTGATATCTGAATTTTCAATATTGTCTGATTTTATACTTTCAAAATAAGATTTATTTTCATTTTTGGAAAATTGTTCATTTATATCTTTAACATTAGAAATTTGATTATTGGCAAAACTCGAAATATTTTGTTTTTCTCTTAATAAATTCAAATCCTTATAAACATTATATTGTTTTTCTGGAGGTGGAAGAATTTCTTCAGTAATTTCAACAGGTTGTTCAATTATTGAACTATTATTAATTGGTATTTCAAAAATATTGATTTGATCAGGTAGGGAAGTATCTTCTTGTTTTTTTTCACTTTTTTTATCTTCGATTTTTTCTTGTGGTTTAAACAAATTTTCTTGTTGTAAAAATTTTGGAGCTTGATTTTCATCTTTCAAAATAAAGTTTTCATTATTTTCTCCTTCTTTAAAAAGAGAAGAAACAATAGAATGTGAATTTGCAAAATCACTTTGCCATTGTTCTGTTTGTTTTCTTCCAAAATCTGTTAATCTATAATAATGGCGTTTCCCACCAATATCGCTATCTCGCCAATATGAAGAAATAAGTTTTTGATTTTCCATTCTTGTTAAGCTACTATACAAACTTGGTTGTTTAATTTTAATTTTACCATCAGATTTCGTTTCAATATCCTTGATAATCTCGTAGCCATATTTGTCACCATCTAATAATGTTGATAATATAATGGTTGATAATTGTCCTCTAGGAATTTCCTTAATTTCCATATTTTCTCCTAAAATACAAAAAAACAAAATAATTCAAGTCAATTTTTCTATCAAATTTATAATACATAATTAAAAATTAAATGTCAAGCATTTGCATAGTACTTTTGCATAGTACTATAATTTTTGCATAGTACCCTTATAAAATAAAGGAAAAATAACTTTTTTAATAACTTATGGATAAAAACTGATGATTAAAATAAACAAAATAAAAATATTATGGCAAGTGAATATAATTTAAAATTTATGTAGTTTTAGGTAAAACTATTCGCAAAAGCTGTCTTTTGCGAATAGTTTAAAGATGCTTATTTTGATGATTTTTTATGATTATGTACCCCCTAACCCTTAAAAAAATAACACAAGAAACCTTGTGTTATTTAATTTTATTTACAATTTCTTTTAGTAAAGAGTTTATCTTTTCGTCATTTAACTCGCACATAAACTTTTCGCCAGTTTTTCTTACCACTATTTCTATACTATTGTTTTCTAGTGATCGAGGACTAACTACTATTCTAATTGGTATCCCCATTAATTCACTATCTGCAAATTTGTTCCCTGCTGATATATTTCTGTCATCATAAATTACTTCATAACCAAAGTTTTGCAACTTATTATACAAATTCTCACTTGTTTTCAAAACTAATTCATCATCAAGTCTTAATGGACACAAATAAATTTGCCAAGGTGCAACATTATATGGCCATATTATTCCCTTCTCATCACAATTTTCTTCAACTATACTAGCAAGGCATCTGCCCACTCCTATTCCATAACAACCCATAATTGGATAAATCTCTTTGCCATTTTCATCGTGTATTGTCATTTTCATACTTTCAGTATATTTTGTTCCTAATTGAAAAATATTACCTATTTCTATTCCTCTAACAATTTTTAGCTTGCCCCTTCCACATTTTGCACAACACTGCCCTTCTTTAACTTTTGAAATATTTTCGAATTTTTCAGGAATAAAATCTCTATTAAAAGAGAAATTTTTGATATGATATGGTTTTGCATTTGCTCCAACAACAAGGCATTTTTCATCTTTTAAAGAGATGTCATAAATTGTGATAATGTCATCTTCTTTATAATCTTTCGGTCCTATGTATCCAGCTACAATTTTAGGATGATCTACGCTGATTGGTACCACTTCTTCTTTAAGTAAATTTTTTAATTTAATTTCATTTACTTCCAAGTCTCCTCTTATATATACTATTACATATTTTTTACTTTTGGCAAGATAATAACAAACAGCTTTGCAGGTTTGATATGGTTCTATATCAAGAAGTTTACATATTTCTTCAATAGTTTTGCAATCTCCTGTATTTATCAGTTCTGAAGTTTTTTCTTCACTTGAATAATTGTCTAAAATTGATTCGCCAACTTCAACATTTGCACTATAATCACAGGAATCACAAACAGCTAAACTATCTTCCCCAATATCAGTTATAAGCATAAATTCATCAGCTATTTTACCACCCATCATTCCAGAATCACTTTTTACACTCACAACATTTTTCATTCCCATTCTTTTATAAATTTTAAAGTATGCATCTTTAACTATATTATAATATTCTTCCAAATCTTCCTTAGTAGTATGAAATGAATATGCATCTTTCATTGTAAATTCTCTTACTCTTATAAGTCCTGCTCTTGCTCTTGGCTCATCTCTAAGTTTTGTTTGAATTTGATATACCATAAATGGTAGCTGATCATAACTTTTTACAGTATTCTTAACAAGATGTAATGCAGCTTCTTCGTGAGTCATTCCTAAAACCATATCGTGAGAAGATCTATCTTTTAATCTAAACATTTCACTTCCAATTGAAGAATATCTACCACTTTCATCCCATAATTCTCTTGGCATTAAAACAGGTAATAAAACTTCTTGACCACCTATTTTGTCCATTTCTTCACGAATAATGTTAACTATTTTTGCTTGTACTCTGTAAGCAGGATTAAATAAAGAAAAAACACCATTACATACTTGTTTTATGTAACCTGCTCTTAGCAAATATTCGTGACTTTTTGAGATTACACCTGCTGGTGTTTCTTTTGTTCTTTCCCCTACCAATTTAGATAATTTCATAAAATAATTATTCCTTTATAAACTTTTATTAGTTTATCATATATATAAATTTTTAGCAATTATTTGTTTAGTTTTATTGAAAAATAATAAATTTTATGTTAGTATGATATATATGATTGTGCTATTGTAGCTCAGTTGGTAGAGCAACGCATTCGTAATGCGTAGGTCGTGGGTTCAAATCCCACCAATAGCTCCAAAAAAAATGGACGAATTACATAAATTCGTTTATTTTTTTTAATTTTAATGCTAATATGTTGGTATGGAAATTATTAAAATAAATTCTCTAAAAAATAGAATGGGTACAAATTCTTATCTTTTAATAAAAAATCAATCTGCAATTTTAATTGATGCTGGAATTGCTTTAGAAGATATAGAAATTTATAACATAAAATTAAAAGCAATTTTTTTAACTCATTGCCATTTTGACCACATTATGTTTTTAAACGAACTTTGCGACTTTTATCAATGTGACATTTATATTTCCGAAAATGATAAAGCAGGACTTTTTGATGAAAATATAAATATGTCAAAATTTTTTAAAAAACATTTTATTTTTAAAGGAGATACGAACAAGATTAAAATCTTTAAAGATAATGAAGAAATTAAAATAGATGATTTTATAGTAAAATGTTTGCTTACTCCTGGTCATACAGCTGGTAGTACATCATTTTTGATTAATGACAATCTTTTTAGTGGGGACACATTATTTGCTGAAAGTGTTGGAAGAACAGATTTTGCGACATCCTCCCCTATACAACAAAAAACAAGCCTAAAAAGGCTTGAAAATGTTGATTTTTATAATTTATATCCCGGACATAGTAGAATGTCAAATAAAACAGAACAAATTAATAATATAAAGTATTGGTTATCACATTATTAAGCTAAAACTACATCTATTTTTTTCAATATCAACTGATTTTACATAAACATTTACTTTTTGTGCTATTTTAACAATTTGATATATTCTAGCATCATTTTTCGTGGTTGCATCTTGTATGTGTAAAAGGCCTTCTGCACCATTTTCTAACCTAATTATTGCACCAAATTGTAACAATTTTATAACTTCGCCTGAATATAATTCCCCTACCACTAAGTTTTTCAATGCTTGAATTTTAGGATTATCATAAAGTTGTTTAATTCCTAATGAAACCTTTTTATTTTCCTTATCTACTTTTATTACTCTGAATTGTCTTGTTTCACCAACCTTTAAAATTTGATCAACACTTTGAATTTTTTCATATGAAATATCTGATATATGAAGCAAACAATCAATTCCTCCAACATTAACAAAAGCGCCATAAGGGACAATTTTACTAACAGTTCCTTCAACTATTTTGTTTATAAAAATGCTAGACCAAAATATTTTTTGATTTTGTGCGTCAATTTGGTCAGACAACATTTTTACTGATGCTACTATAGTCTTATTATTCCTATTTATTTCTGTTGCTATTGCTTCCATCTGTTTGTTTTTTAATTTGCCAATATAACCAATTTCTTTACTAGATATTTCGTCTTCTGGTATTATTATTTCATACTCACCTAATTTTGAGTATAAACAACCGTTTTTAATTGAAGTTACAACAAATGTAAATTTAGAACCTAATTTAATTTTTTCAGCAGTTTGGGAACCTATAAGAATTTCATCTGCTTTACTTTTTGATGATATAATCATACCATCGTCAGTTTTTTTGTCTGAAATAACAACTTTATATCTATCCCCTATTTTTACTGAATCATAATTTGAAAAATCTTCCATTGGTATAAATGAATCTCTTTTGCCACCAATGTTAAATATAATTCCATCATCTCTTTTTAATATAACAACACCTTCTACTATTTTGCCTGCTGAATATGTTTGAAAAGATTTTTCAATTTCATCTAAATTAAATTGCGTTTCCATTCTGTTCTCCCTGTTCTAGATATTGATTGTCAGAAGATATTAGTTCTATTTCTTCATCTGCTAAAAAATCAGGAACTTCTTCCTGTTCTGGAAGTTTAAAATCATTGTATAAACTATCAGATTTTTGTTCGTCTTCTGTCCTTATTAAAGCAATTCTTTCTAAAAGTTCTTCATAATTTGGAAGATCATCAATATTTTTTAAATCAAACCTTTTTAAAAATTCATCAGTTGTTCCAAAAAGAAGTGGTTTGCCAACTGCATCTTTTCTTCCAACAACTTCAATCATTTTATGTTCGGATAGAAGTTGAACGGTATAATCGCAATTAACTCCTCTAATTTCTTCTATATCCAACTTAGTTACTGGTTGTTTATATGCAATGATTGCTAATGTTTCTAGTGCTGCTTTTGTAAGGGCTTTTTCTCGAATTGGATTTAAAATTGTAGATATATAATTTGAATATGCAGGATTTGAACATAATTGGATTTTATCTTTATATTCAATTATATGTATACCATTTTCTTCACTGAGTTCTGATTTTAATTCTTCAATTGCTTTTTTTATATCTTTCATAGTGCAATCTTCTAAACTTTCAAAAGCAGAAAGTTGCAACCCCTCACCTGCAACAAATAATGTAGATTTTATTATTTCCTTTAAGTTTTTCATTTTTGCTCCCATTTATCATTTTCAAAAATTTCTATTTCAGCAAAAGCTGAAGTTTGAACAGCTTTTATAATTTGTAATTTTAAAAGTTCTAAAACGGCTAAAAAAATGTTAATTAATTCACTTTTAGTTTGATCTTCTTCAAAAAGTTCAGAAAATTTTAAATGTTTATTTTCTTTTATCAAACTTTTAATTGATACAATTTTTTCAGCTACAGTAAATCGGTCTTTTTCTATTTTTTTAGGTTCATCTTTTATTATTTTCTGATCTGCTTTTGCCAAAATTCCAACAAATGCATCAAGAAGCTTATCTAAAACCATATCTTTTAATACAAATCTTGGTTCCCCTACACTAGAATCAGGAGCTTTATACATTTTATCTAAATCTTCAATTTCTTTTAATTCTTGACTAGCTTCTTTAAATATTTGATATTCCTTTAATCTTTCTAATAGTAATTTTTCTTCATCTATTTCATCTGGCTGATTTTCTTCTGGTCTTGGTAACAAACTCTTGGACTTTATTTCAATAAGTGTTGCCGCAACGGTAATAAATTCTGTTGCTTTTTCCATATCTAATTCGTCTAAACCTTGCATATATTCAAGATATTGCTCAGTAATGTCTGCTAGTTTAACATCTGCAATATCCATTTTTGCTTCTTTGATTAAATGCAATAATAAATCCAATGGACCTTCAAAATTATCCAATTTAAATTTGTATTTATCATCAAACATATTTTCTTGCAAATTTTCTTCCATTATAAAAAGAGCCCCCAAAAACCAAAAAATAAATTTTCTATACCTATAACTACAAAATTATAAAACAAGTCAAAAAGTGGTGTAATTAACACAATCAACAAAATTAATGAACCATATCTTTCCATAAATAACACAAACTTATTTTCATATTTTAAAAAGCTTTTAATAAAATTAAAACCATCTAATGGATATATAGGTAGTATGTTAAAAATTGCTAATGACACATTAACTATAAATCCAAATAGCAAAAAGTATTGCAAGAAAAAGAAAAATAAGTTTGATGAGTTTAATAGTAAACTAAAATAAAAAAGTCCACTAAATACAAATGCTAATATAATATTGCTAATTATACCTGAAATCGAAACCCAAGCCATTCCAGCCCTAAATTTTTTAAAACACAACGGATTGACTTCAACAGGTTTTGCCCAACCAAATCCAACTATAAAAAAACACAGCATTCCAATAAGACTAATATGTGAAAAAGGATTTAGTGTTAATCGTCCCTGCAATCTAGGTGTTGGGTCTCCCATTTTTGTTGCGACAAATGCGTGAGAAAATTCGTGAAAAGTCATTGCTATGCAAACTGATAAAAAATATGCTAAAACAAATGCAATCATTTCTAATGCACTAAGTTCATTTGTCAAAGTTAATAAGAAGTAAACCATAGTTCATATTATATATTAATATTATATATAAATCAAGAAATTTGATTTGTTTGACGAATAAATATTTTTGTAGTAATATATAAAATATGAAAGAAAAAACATTGTTAATAACGGGAGCTTCAAGAGGTATTGGGGCAGAAATTGCAAAACTCTTTGCACAAAATGGATATAACATTTCTTTTTGTTATAAAAAATCTGATATAGAAGCAAAGGCAGTTGAAGAAGAATTAAAGAAATTTAATATAAAAGTTTATTCTCAAAAAGCTGATTTAACAAAGATAAATGAAGTAAAAAATTTTGTGGAAAATTCTATAAAAGTTTTTAAAAGAATTGATGTTTTAATTAATAACGCTGGTGTTTCGTTACAAAAATTATTCATTGACTGTGATGAAAAAGATTATGAATATATATTTGATTCAAATTTTAAAAGTATGGTTTTAACCACAAAATTTGTTTTGCCAAATATGTTAAAATTTAAAGGTGGTAAAATTATTAATATTTCTTCTATTTGGGGGGAGATTGGTGGTTCTTGTGAAGTCCTTTATTCTGCATCAAAATCTGCTTGTATAGGTTTTACTAAGGCATTATCAAAAGAATATGGATTAGAAAACATTATTGTCAATGCCATTTCTCCTGGTTTTATTTTAACCGATATGAATAAAAATTTATCTGAAAATGAAATTGAAGATTATAAGAATACATTAAGTTTAAACAAACTTGGAACAACGCAAGATGTTGCTGAATTAGCATTGTTTTTAGCAAGTAAAAAGTCCGATTATATAACCGGACAAGTGATTGGAATTAATGGTGGCGCTTATTAATTTAATTTAACATTATCATACATCAAATTTACAACTTCTTCAACAGAAAGATTTGTAGTGTCTATTCTTATAGAATCTGGTGTGCAGACAAGTGGTGCAATTTTTCTTGTGGTGTCATTTTTATCTCTTTGCAACAAATCTTGTAAAACATCATCAAAATTCACACTTTCGCCCCTTGACACCCTTTCATTATATCTTCGCAATGCCCTTTCTTGTGGAGTTGCAT
>CALVZZ010000053.1 GCA_944372715.1 uncultured Clostridia bacterium
AGTAACACCTTTACTTTTTGTTTAGGATCCATATCTTTCATAAGTTTATCAAAGTCTGCTTCATCTATGCCAATTTCTTTCAAAAGTGTTTTTGCTTCTCCGTCAGCTTCCCAACCTCCAAGGTCAGCATATTCTGTTTCTAATTCTGCAGCTCTTATTCCGTCAGCTTCGGAAAAATCTGGTTTACTGTATAATGCATTTTTTTCTTCTTCAATTTCGTGTAATCTTTTATGTCCTAAAAGGACAGTTTCCAAAACAGTGTGTTCATCATAAGCATTTTGGTTTTGTACTAATACACTCATTCTTTCATTAGGATCTTTTATTACTTCACCCTTGTTAGGTTCAATTTCTCCTGTCAAAATTTTTAAGAATGTAGATTTTCCTGCGCCATTTGCACCAATAATTCCATAACAATTTCCCTTTGTGAATTTTAAATTAACTTCTTTAAATAAAACTCTTCCACCAAATTGTAAGGAAACATTAATAACTTGTAACATTTTTACCTCTCTTGACTAGCATTATATCATATAAAAAATACTTGGGCAAGCTAAAATATTATTTCAAATTTTAATTTATTATAAAATTATTTTGAAATTTAAAATTATTTTGATAATATAAATAAGGGGTGAGTATGGAATTATTACCTTTCTATTCAATTTTAGGGCTTAGTGTTATCACAACCATTATGTTTTTAATATGGCGAGATAAAAACAAACCTGCTTTTAATATACTTTTAAAAGCTATTGCAAGTTTTTCTTTTTTGACACTAGGTCTTGTTTGTACATTTGTTAATAACAACTTTAATTATGGTGTTATGTTTATTTTAATTGGTTTGGCTTCAAGTGTTTTTGGAGATATGTTTTTGGGGTATAAGGAATTTAAAAATGAATTTGAAGATGCTTCCTTGTATTCGGGTTTTGGTGCTTTTTGTGTGACGCAGTGTATGTACCTAATTGGAATGATATTAATTTATGATTTTACAATTTGGGCATTTTTAATTGGCGCAGTGATCACTCTTGTAATTTTATTGTCTGAAAAGATGATGAAGTTAAATTTTGATAAATTTAGAATTATTGTATCAATTTACTCTATTTTATTAATGACAGTTTTAGGGCAGGGAATAATGAACTTTGCTTTAATAGGATATAGTCTTGCTGGACTTTTGTTTATGCTTGGCTTTATATTTTTTGCATTATCAGATTTAATTTTATCATTTATATATTTTAGAAAAGATAGCAAAGATATCTTAACCATATTGAATTTACTGACATATTATGTTGGGCAGATATTAATCGCAACTGCAATATTATTTATTTAATAAAAAAACTCTACATCGTAGAGTTTTTATTTTTCTATAAAATTTAAGATATCATTATAAACATCATTTTTATTAATTTCATTTAATAGTTCGTGTCTAGCATTTTCATAAAGAATTATTGAAACATTTTTATCAGAATTTTTATATTTTTTATATAATTTTATAGCACCTTTTGCATTTTTCCCACTTACAGGGTCAGATGTTCCACTTATTATTAAAATTGGAATATTTATATTGTTTATATTTTTATAATTTTTAAGTGAATTTTTAAACATACTATAATAAAAATTAGCAGGAAATTGCTGACCACAAAATTTGTCTTTTTTGTACGCTTCCCAATTTTGTTCATCTCTTGAAAGCCAATTTCCATTTTCAAAATTTTTACCATAGTTTTTAAGCGACATATTTTCAATAAATTTTGCACTGCGTTTTTTTCCTTTGAAAACACAAGTTAATTTTGCAAAAAATTTTCCAAAAGCAAATAATATATTTTTAGTGTATGTTGAACCACATAAAACAACTTTTTGTACTAATATATCTTTGTGTGTGATGTAATTTTGTGCGATAAAGCTTCCAAAAGAATGTCCAAAAAGTATAATTTCTGTTTTGTATTTTTCTTTCAAAAATTTTGTGATTTCTAGCTGGTCATTCACAATTTCCCTAAAAATATCATCATCGCTATATCCAGGTGCTAAATTTATACTTTTTCCGTGACCTCTTAAATCTGATGCAAAAACGGTATAGCCATTTTTTTGTAAAAATTTCATAAAAGGAATATATCTTTTTGCGTGTTCTTGCATACCGTGTATAATTTGAACAACACCTTTGGGATTTTCTGCTTCCATAAGATAGTAATACAGTTTACAATTGTTACAATTCAAAAAACCTTCTTTCATAATTCTCCTTAAAAAATATGTTTTATTGCATTTTTCCAACCATTGTATAATTGTTGCATTTTTTTAATATCTTCTTTTGGATAAAATTCTTTTGCAGGTTTAATTAGTTTTGAAAGTTCATTAACATCTTTAAAAGCACCTGTCGACAAGCCTGCAAGATAAATTGCACCCAAAACTGTTGCTTCAACACTTTTTTGCTTTGTAACTTTAATTCTAGATAGGTCAGACATAAACTGTAATAAAAAGTTATTGTTAGCAACACCACCATCACATCTTAGCTCGCTAATTTCTCCCATATTTTCAAGAATGTCCATAGAACTATATGCCATACTTTCTAAACAAGCTCTTATGATATGATATTTGTTAGTAGCTCTTGTAAGTCCTGTTATTGATCCACGCACATCACTATTCCAATAAGGAGAGCCCAAACCTGTAAAAGCTGGTACAAAGTATACACCTAAGTTGTCTTTAACATACTTTTCAATATCATTAGTTTCCTTTGGACTAGATATAATTCCCAAATTTTCAATAAGCCAAGTAATAGTGCTTCCAGCATTAAAAACGGAGCCTTCAAGTGCGTATGTTGTTTTGTTATCAATTTGCCAAGCAATATCTGTTAATAATTTTTTGCTTGTTATAAGCTTGTTCCCAGAGTTGTATAACATAAAACAACCTGTTCCAAATGTGTTTTTTGCCATTCCGGAATAAAAGCAACCTTGTCCAAATAGTGCAGATTGCTGATCTCCAATCATTGAACCAATAGGTATTTTACCAATTTTTGTTTCTGCATAACCAACAATTTCACAATTTGAAACAATAGTGGGTAATGTTTCTTGTTTTATTTTAAAAAACTTTAATAAGTCGTTATCCCATTTTAATGTGTTTATATTAAACAGCATTGTTCTGCTTGCATTTGTTATATCTGTTGCAAAAACTTTTCCATTTGTCAACCTGAAAAGTAAAAAACTATCCATTGTCCCAAAGCATAAATTGTGTTCTTCTTCTAACTTTTTTACTTTTTCATTATGATCTAGCATCCATTTCATTTTAGAAGCAGAAAGATAGGCATCAACAATCAATCCTGTTTTTTTCTTTATTAAATGTTTCATTTTTGAAGGTAAATTTTCACATCGCTGAGCTGTTCTCCTACTTTGCCACACAATACTTTTGCAAGCTGGTTT
>CALVZZ010000054.1 GCA_944372715.1 uncultured Clostridia bacterium
CGGACCGAGTCCCTGGAATTGTGGGGATGAAGGCCATCCACATGCTCACGGCGGAGGAGCGGAAGAAGGTCCCCAAGACCGAGTCCCTCTATTTAGATATTGGCGCTTCTGACAAGGAAGTTTGACAAATTAAAATTAAAGGCACTTTCAAAAAAACAATCTACAAACATTGATGTTCTCAATGACTTAGTTGATGAACATCCAATCATACCATTGCTAATTAGGTTTAGAAAAATACAAAAACTTCAAAGTACTTATATTGAACCATTTTTAGACATTGTGAAAGAAAATGGTGACATAATTCATACAATATTTAATCAAACATTAACTGCAACAGGCAGATTGTCTAGTAGTGAACCAAATTTGCAAAATATTCCTGTTAGAGATGAAGAAGGTAAGGTTTTAAGAAGATTATTTATTAGTAGATTTGAAAATGGTAATGTTTTATCTGCTGATTATAATCAAATTGAATTAAGACTTCTTGCACATTATTCAGACGATGATAAGTTAATAAAAGCTTATAAAGAAAATAAAGATATTCATACTCTTACAGCCTCACAAGTTTTTGGTGTTCCAGAATGTGATGTTACTCCTCTTCAAAGAAGGCGAGCAAAAGCTGTTAATTTTGGAATTATTTACGGAATATCAGATTTTGGACTTTCTCAAAACATTAACCTATCTAGAAAGGAAGCAAAAGAATATATTGAAAAGTATTTTCAAACATATCCAGCTGTAAAAAAATATATGGATGACAATGTTTCTTTTGCTAAGGAAAATGGATATATAAAGACAATTATGGGAAGAATAAGAAATATACCAGAAATAAACTCTAATGTATATCAAACAAGACAGTTTGGAGAAAGAGTTGCAATGAATATGCCTCTTCAAGGTTCTGCATCTGATATAATAAAAATGGCAATGATTAAAGTTGATAATATGATAAAAAATATGCAGTTAAAAAGCAAACTTGTTTTGCAAATTCACGATGAATTAATAGTTGATGTTTATCCAGGAGAAGAAGATAAAATAAAAAAATTATTAAAAGATTGTATGGAAAATGTTATAGAATTAAAAGTCCCATTATCTGTTGATATAAATATTGGTAAAACTTGGTTTGATTGTAAATAAAAAACACGAATTAAATTCGTGTTTTTTATATAAATTTTATTTTTTCTTTAATATATTCAACAAGTTCTTCTACTTTTAGTGTAATTTGTTGCATTGTATCTCTGTCTCTAATTGTAACTGTTCCATTATTAATTGTGTCATCATCTATTGTAACACAATAAGGAGTTCCAATTTCATCTTGACGGCGATATCTTTTTCCTATACTACCACTTTCATCATACTGTGTCATAAATTCTTTATTTAAAATTGTTAAAATTTCTTCTGCCTTTTCTCCGTGTAATTTCTTTATAAGTGGCATAACAGCAACTTTATAGGGGGCAATTGCAGGATGAAAATGCATAACAACTCTTGTTTCTCCGTCTTCTAATTGTTGTTCATCGTATGCCTCACAAAGTAAAAGTAATGTAAGCCTGTCTGCACCTATTGAATATTCTATAACATTTGGCGTATATTTTTCATTTGTAAATGGATCTGTGTACTGTAAATTTTTGCCTGAATATTCTTGATGCCTTGAAAGGTCCCAAGTAGAACGATGATGAATTCCATTGAGTTCTTGCCAACCAATAGGGAAGTTATATTGAATATCACAAGCTGCTTTTGCATAATGAGCAAGTTTGTCGTGGTCGTGAAAACGCAAATTTTCTTCTTTTACATTTAAGTCTTTTACAAATTTAAGTGCTTTTTCTTTATAATTATTATAAATATTCATTGAATCTTCTTCTTTGCAAAACATTTGAAGTTCCATTTGTTCAAATTCTATTGTCCTAAATAAAAAATTACCCGGTGTGATTTCATTCCTAAACGATTTTCCAATTTGAGCAATTGCAAAAGGTATTTTTGCTCTCATTGTTCTTTGTACATTCAAAAAATTTACATATTCACCCTGACAAGTTTCTGGTCTTAAATATACCTTATCTGCATCTTCTTCAAGAGTTCCTCTTGATGTTATAAACATTGGGTTAAACTTTCTTATTGATGTCCAATCCCTCTTGCCACAATTAGGGCATTTAATATCGTGTTCAGCAATATATTTTTCCATTTCCTCATTTGTCATTCCCTCTGCTGAAACGGTACCTTTACTAAAATTTTCTATAATCGTATCTGCTCTATGTCTTGTTTTACAATTTTTACAATCCATTTTTGGATCACCAAAGCTTTGGATATGTCCACTTGCTTCCCAAACCCTAGGATTCATTAAAATTGCTGCATCTACTCCATAACAAGAATTGTCTTCCTGAACAAATCTTTTCCACCAAGCTTTTTTAACATTATTTTTTAATTCTACACCAACGGGACCAAAATCCCAAGTGTTAGCAAAACCACCATAAATTTCGCTTCCAGGGAAAATTATACCTCTGTTTTTACAAAGTGCTACTAACTTATCCATTGTAAGTTTACTCATAAACATCTCCTTTTTTGCCTAGAAAAAACCCTAGGCTTACTTATGCCTAGGGACGATTTTTCAACCGCGGTTCCACCCTAATTAGTGAA
>CALVZZ010000055.1 GCA_944372715.1 uncultured Clostridia bacterium
AAAATTTATTTTTGGATTCTTTTAGGACATTGCTAGTGATATCTCTACCTTCAACAACTAAATTTTGTTGTTTTGCTAAATCTCTTTGCAAACCTAAAATACTATTTCTAACATTTTGATATGCCGAAGTAACAGAAGATAGCATATCCATTTCTTTAGATCTTAAAAATTTAGTAACATCTTTATTATTGACATAAGTGTGTTGTTCACCATTTTTAAACTCTACGCTAATTTTAATCTTATTTAAAAGATTATCAACTTCACTTATGTCTTTAATGTTTACATTATTTTGCTTGCAAGCCACTGCAATTGCCCTATAAAGAGCACCTGTGTCTAAACAATTCCATCCAAGCTTTCTTGCTAAAATTTTTGAAACTGTACTTTTGCCAACACCAGCTGGACCATCTATTGCAACACTTAACATTTTTTCTCCTTACATATTGATTTTAATATTTTTAATAAAATTTATTATTTCATACATATTTGTGAATAAATTTTCATCTTTAAACATTAGTTTTTTATTATCTAAAACAGATATAAAGGTTGTGAGATTTGTATTGTTTAAAAAGTTTATTGATTTTATAAACCATTGATAGCAATCATCACCATCAAATACAGTTAAAGGCATATTATAAACCAAACTTTCAATAAAAGGCTGATATGCATTTTTATTATTTATGTTAAAATATAACATATTATAAATTTTAATTATATTTACAGCTTTATTTTCTATTCCATTGAATTTTTCCTGCAAATTGGTCCATCTTTGAGAAAAATCATAAGTAAAAAATTTATTTAAAATTTTATCATACACAGAGTATGTTTCCCCTTTTTTTATTGCAGGATAAATATTTATTGGATAGGTAAAATCGTCTCCTTTTATGCTAACAATAGCATTTGTAGAACTTACTAAATTAAGTGGAGTAACATATTTTGAAATTGCATTTACAAGATCAATACAAAAATCGTTTATGTTATACTTACCTTTTATTTGAGAAATTAATGTACTTTGTTCGTCCATATTTTTTTTTCGTTTTTTTCGTTTTTTCTTTATTTTTGATTTCTGCCAAGCTAATTTTAATCTTTCCCAAAAAGAAACAAATTTATTTTTTACAATCTTTATTGTGTTTAGTTCAATTTGTGGGCTCTTTAAAACTAGAAAAACATCTAAACTTGAAATAGGTGTAATAGCTCCAGTAGAAAACTCATTTATAGGTAAAATTTCCAAATCAGAATTTATCATTGCGTTTTTTTTGCTTAAATCGGACATTACATTTGTTAAAATTTGAATTAAAGCTGAATAATCTTCATTCACGACAGATTCGTCAACATTCTCTGCAAATCCAATAATAGTGTTTTTATCAAAAATTGCCATTTTTCACCTAAGGTTTTATAACCTTAATTCCCCCCATAAAAGGAACTAATACATCTGGAACTGTAACACTTCCATCTTCATTTTGGTATTGTTCAATTATAGCTGGAAATAATCTTGATGTTGCTAAGCCAGAAGCATTTAATGTATGACAATATTTTGTCTTATGAGTTTCTTTATCTCTATATCTTATTGCTCCTCTTCTTGCTTGATAATCGTTTGCATTGCTTACAGATGAAACTTCTTTGTAAATTCCCATACTTGGAATCCAAACTTCTATATCATAAGTTCTTGCCATAGAATGAGAACAATCTCCCGCAGCCAATTTAGAAACTTGGAAATGTAATCCTAATTTTTCAACCAAACTTGAAGCTTTTTTTACAAGTTCTTCAAAAGAAGCTTTGGAATTTTTTTCTGTTGCATAGTGGACCATTTCAACCTTATTGAATTGATATCCCCTTATCATTCCTCTTTCCTCTGTCCTATAACTACCAGCTTCACATCTATAACAAGGAGTATATGCAAAGTATTTTTTAGGTAAATCATCTTCTTCTAAAATTTCATTCCTATGAAGATTAACTAAAGCTGTTTCAGCAGTTGGCAAAATAAACTTTTGTGGTTCTTGGTTTTCTAACCAAAAAACATCTTGCTTAAATTTGGGAAATTGTCCAGCTACATATCCAGATTCATAATTTAAAATATGTGGTGGCAAAATAAATTCATAGCCATCATTTAAATGTTCAGATATAAAGTAATTTATAAGAGCCCACTCTAATCTTGCTCCCAAACCTTTATAAATCCAAGTTCCTCTTCCACTAATTTTTGCAGCACGAGAATAATCTATAATTCCCAACTTTTCGCACAACTCTACGTGGTCCTTTGTCTTAAAGTTAAATACAGGCTTTTCACCAACGGTTTTAATGACCTTATTATTTTCTTTTTCTCCAGGTAATAAGTCTTCATCTGGAATATTTGGTAATGTACTTACAAAATCATTAATTTTGCATTCGCAATTTTTAAGTTCTTCATCAAGTTGTTCAATTTTTGAATTTAATTCTTTTACTTTATCAAAAATTGAATTTATATCTCCACCTTGCTTTTTTACCTGTGGAACAGAAGCAGAAAGTTTATTTTTTTCATTTTTTAATGTATCAACTTTAACAATCAAATCTTTTCTACTATCAATTAATTTAATTGTTTCAGAAAGATCAACATCCCAACCCTTTTTTTTCAAAGACTCCTTTACAAATTCAGGATTTTCCCTAATTAAATTTATATCTAACATATCTCCTCCTAGATGGTATAAATTGTGTAATAAATATAACACATTAAAAATGTTTTGACAACTTTTTTAAAAGATATTAAAATATTGTTATGTCAATAAATTATTTCCAAGAAAGAGATAAAAATAACATTGAAAAAATATCTAATTATTTAAACACACTACCAGATTTTTGTTTTAAATATTTTTTAGATGTTGAATCCTATACTTCAACACTTACCAGACTTAATTATGCAATGGATTTAAAAGTGTTTTTTGAGTTTCTAGCAAAATATAAATTTTTTTGTGAACCACAAAATGTAAGCATAGAAATGTTAAATAAAGTTACAGCCGAAGATATATCTTCATATCTCAGCTATCTTTCGTTTTATAACTATAATGGCAAAAATTATAAAAATGGTGAAAAAGGTAAATCAAGGAAATTAAGCAGTATTAGAAGTTTGTTTAAATACCTATTTAACAAAGAAAAACTTACATCAAATGTAGCAAGTAAAGTCATAACGCCTAAAATTCATCAAAAAGATATTTTAAGACTTGAAGTAGATGAAGTAAGCAAATTAATTAATCAAGCTGAAATTCCAAATTTATTAACAAAACAACAGCAAGGATTTAATAAACATACATCAGAAAGAGATGTTGCAATTTTAACTTTGTTTTTAGGAACAGGAATTCGTGTAAGTGAATGTGTTGGTTTAAATGTCGAAGATATTGATTTTGATAATAATGCTTTTAAAATAACAAGAAAAGGTGGAAATCAGGTTATTTTATATTTTGGACAAGAAGTTGCTGATGCCTTAAAAAAATGGCTAGAAATAAGGAACAACAAAAAACTCTCCCCTGATGAAAATGCCCTTTTTATTTCATTGCAAAATAGAAGAATAACTGTGAGGGCTGTTGAAAATCTTATAAAAAAATATTCTAGAGCTGTAACACCACTTAAAAAAATTTCTCCACATAAATTAAGAAGCACCTACGGAACAAATTTGTATAGAGAAACAGGAGATATTTATATCGTTGCTGATGTTTTAGGACATAAAGATGTTAATACAACAAAAAAACATTATGCTGCGATAAGCGAAGATAAAAGACGCTCAGTCGCTGAAATAGTAAAATTAAGAAATTAAAACAAATGTTTGACAAATTTGTATTTTTGTGTTATATAATAAGGCATATAAGGAGACACTGATGAAAAAAAGCGAAGTAAATCTTGCAAAACTTTTAACATATTTAAAAAATTATCAATGTCAGCACGGGTACACTCCTACATATAGAGAAATGCAATCTGCTTTAAATTTAAAATCAGTAAACACAGTTGATTATTATATAAACAAATTAATCGAAAGGAATTTAATAAGAAAAAACCCTTTAAAGAAACGCGCTATTGAAATATTAGATGAAACAAAAATGTTGAAAAATAGTATGGAAATGGTAAGGCTTCCACTGCTTGGGAAAATTGCTGGTGGACAACCAATTTTGGCTGAGGAAAATTTAATTGAAACATATTCCATATCAAAAAATTTTTTTGGGACAGACCAAGATTTATTTCTTTTAAAAGTTGTTGGAGATAGTATGAAAGATGCTGGAATAAGCAACGGCGATACTATCATTGCCAAAGTACAAAACACAGCTGATGATGGAGATATTGTTGTTGCCAAAGTTGAATCTGGAACGACAGTAAAGAAATTTTATAGGGAAAAAAATGGTTATAGATTACAACCACAAAATTCATTACATTTTCCTATTTATGTAAGAGAAGTTGAAATCTTAGGAAAAGTTATAGGTGTAATTAAAAGATTTTAAAAAATAGCACTTTCAGTGCTATTTTTTTATTCCTTCGCTTTGGTAGATTCTTTTATTGAAGTTTGTTTCATTTGTTTTTTAATAGATGATATTTTATTTTTTTCTAAACTTGCAACTGTTTGTACAACATTCAACCCCTCTTGCCTAGCAATTTCTAATGTTCTTTGACTTTCAATATGCATCAAGAACACCTGTTGTTTTTTTATTTTATTTTTCTTGATAATTTCTTTAATTTTATCAATGTCCATATGAAGCTCATTCCCTGACTCAGAGCAATCTAAATAATATTCATCATATCCTTCAATTTGAAAAGGAATATTGTTACAATCTGAACTATAAAAAATTTTTTTATTGTCAAAATTAATTTCAAGAGCACAAGTGTCTAATGTCTTTGAATGTGGAACAACTAAAAAATTCACCCACTTAAAGTTTTTAGATAATGGTTCGACATATTTAAAATCTCTCCCCTCTTTCAACCCAAGTTTTTCTATTTTGTTGCCATTAATACTTAATGTATTTAATAAATTTGGTTTTATTTTTAGTTCATCATTACAGTAATCAAAAAAACTAGGCAAATCTTCAATGTGATCTTTATGAGTGTGGGTTATAATTTGATAAACATTTTTAACGCCTTTCATTATGCCAGAATTTTTTATTGCCTCGTATACCCCTTTACCACAATCAATTAAAACTAGGACATTACCCTTTTTAAAATAGGCAGAATTATTTATTTCATTCTTATTAAAAGCTGAACCTCTTCCTAAAAATTTTAATGTTTGATTCATATAACTACTCCTTAGTCTAATTATAAAATAACTTGCTTTAATTTGTCAATAAATAATAAAGAAAAAAGCTTTAACGATTTTTAATCATTAAAGCTTGTAATTTACCATTTAGAGACTATTTTATCTAAACTTTCTTTATAGGTTAACGCCTTTAAATCATCATTTAATACAATATTAATTTTATCTTTAACTTCTCCATTTTTTATAACTAATATAGTTCCAATCTGTTCACCTGCTTTTATTGGAGCTGTGATTTTTTCATCCATAACTATTTCTGTTTTATAAGATTCTTTATCGCCTTTTTTAATTAAAGCA
>CALVZZ010000056.1 GCA_944372715.1 uncultured Clostridia bacterium
AGATGAAAGAATATGACTTGATATTAAAATTGAAGTACCTTTTTCTAATGCCAATCTTTTTAATAACATTTTAATTTCTTTTATTCCGTTTGCATCAAGTCCATTTGTGGGTTCGTCTAAAATTAAAAGTTTTGGATTATGTAGTAATGCCTGTGCAATACCTAATCTTTGCTTCATTCCTAATGAATAATTTTTAACTTTATCATTCAGTCTTTTTGACAAGCCAACAATACTTGCAACTTCTAAAATTTTTGATTTGGAAATGTTTTTATAAAGACTTGCATAAAATTTAAGATTTCCATAGCCTGTAAGGTAAGGATAAAGGTAGGGAGTTTCAATCAGTCCTCCAACATTTTCAATTGCATTTTCAAAATGTGTTTGAACATTTTGTCCACAAATAAAAACATCACCACTTGTAATGCTGGTAAGCCCCAAAATCATTTTCATAGTCGTGCTTTTGCCAGCTCCATTAGCACCCAAAAAACCAAGTATTTCACCCTTTTTAACATTAAAACTAATATTGTTTACTGCAACACGACTTCCATAAACTTTTGTTAAATTTTGAACTTGCAAAATATCTTCCATATACACAGAATGATATCACACTTTTGCAATTTTAACAAGTAAAAAACTTAATTTACCTATTTAGCATAAATAATAAGGAGGTGAATTATGAAAATTGCTATTTTTTTTGGTGGAAAAAGCTCAGAACACGACATTTCTGTTATAACAGCTTTACAAACAATGAATGCTATAGATAAAGAAAAATACAAAATTATACCAATTTATATTACAAAACAAGGGGAATGGTTTACAGGAGAAAAACTTTTGTGCAAAGATACATATAAGGATTTTAGTAAAAAATCGTTAAGCAAAGTTTCTTTAAACTTTGGACATAAGGAAATTTCAATTAAGGGAGTGTTTAACAGAAAGGTTAAAATTGATTGTGCTGTAATTTGTCTTCACGGACTTAATGGAGAAGATGGAACTATTCAAGGAGCATTAGAACTTGCAGAAATTCCATATACTTCGTCCAATGTTTTAGGGAGCTCCGTTTGTATGGATAAAATTATAATGAAACAGTTGTTTAAACAAAATGAACTTCCAATTATAGACTATGTCTGGTTTACAAGAAATGAATTTGAACAAAATAAAAAAGATGTATTAAATAAAATTTTTTCATATATTGATTATCCATACATTGTTAAACCAGCGAATCTTGGAAGTAGTATAGGCATTTCAAAGTGTGAGTGTGAAGATGAACTTGTTTCAGCAATAGAAGTTGCTTGTCAATATGATAGTCGAATAATAGTGGAAAAAGCAATAACAAATTTAAGAGAAATCAATTGTGCTTGTCTTGGAATGGATAATGATGTTAGAACATCAAAGTTAGAGGAGCCAATTTCTTGGAATAAGTTTTTGAGTTTTAAAGATAAATATTTAACTTTTGCAAAAAGCTCAACAGTTAAGGAACCAGAACTTTCAAATGAACAAAAGGAAAAGATAAAGCAATATTCAGTTAAAGCTTTTAAGGGTCTTTGTCAAAGTGGAGTTGTTAGAATAGATTACATTCTAGATGAAACAACGGGAGAAATTTTTGTTAACGAAATAAATTCTATTCCAGGAAGTTTGGCAAATTATTTATTTGAAGAACATTTTGGCAAACTTGTTGATGAACTTATTGAAATTTCTATAAAAAAGAAACAAGAAAGAGAAAAAAATAAGTTTGGTTTCAAATCAACAGCACTATTTGATTATATTGATAGGGGAGAAATTGGTATAAAAAAATAACTATAAAAAATTAGAACAAATGTTTGACAAATTTTAACTTGTATGCTAAAATATCTCCAAATAAGAAAGGAGTATGAATATGCGTCAATTTTTAATACTTGGAATATTTGTTTATATTTATAGAAATGGAAAAACAACAACAAAAGAGATTGCTGAAAGATTTGAAGTTTCTCCTAGGACTGTTTATAGATATATAAATAGTATATCAGAAGCAGGCATTCCTATTATAAGTAAATGTGGATATGGTGGAGGAGTATACATAATGGATGGGTTCAGGCTTGAAGGTTTATGTTATACAGAAGAAGAAAGAAAAAAAATAGAAAAAGCTTTGGCATAAAAAATATCAAATTTATTTTTTGTCATAAATTTGATATAATATAAAAATTAAAAGGAAAACCAAATTATAAAATAATTAATAAATTTTAATTTTCTAAAATATGCCTAGAAAACTTTGGAATTTTTTTTGTGCTAAAATTTTATCTATTAATTCTCTTTTATTTGCAAGTGTTTTAACAGATATTCCACAAGAAAGATTTAATGACCTTGGGGTGTTTATAATTTGAAAAGGAACACCATAATTTTTTAAAATATTTGCAAATGTTAAGGTTTCCGTTCTTGCTCTAAAGACAACAATAATATAATTCATAACTTCTCCTAACAAATTTATTTTTTCTCTCATATCATTATACTAGGAGATTTTATAAAAAGTGATTTATCTTGATAACAGTGCAACAACATTTCCAAAGCCAAAACAGGTTCAAAATATTGTAAATGAATGTTTTTCAAAATTTGGTGCCAATCCTGGAAGGAGTGGGCATTCATTTTCAATAAGAACTGCAATTAAAGTTAATGAAGTAAGAGAAGATATAGCAAATTTTTTTAATGTTTCTAAACCTGAAAGAGTTATATTTACTTCTGGTTGCACGGAAGCTTTAAACTTAGCAATACTTGGTAGTGTACAAGAAGGTGGACATATAATTTGTACATCAAATGACCATAATTCTGTTCTAAGACCACTTTTTGAATTAAAAGCAAAGGGAATAATTGATGTTAGTGTTGTTGAACCAAGTGGAGAGCAAGAGTTAACTCTTGAAGATATAGAACGAGAAATAAAGCCAAACACTTATATGATTTGTGTAAATCATATCTCAAATGTTGATGGAATGAAGACCAATATTGATGAAATTGGGGAATATTGTGCAGAACATTGTATAAAATTTTTGGTTGATTGTGCTCAGAGTGCTGGACACGAAAAAATTGATATGGAGAAACAACACATAGATTTGCTTGCAATAGCTCCACATAAAGGATTATATTCTATGCAGGGAGTAGGAGTGCTTTGTCATAGTGCAAAAGCAAAACCTTTGCCAATTAAGTTTGGGGGAACGGGAACAGATTCAATAAGCGTTAGGCAACCACTTGAAGGACCAGAATGCTTTGAAAGTGGAACTGTTGCAACACCTTCGATAATATCTTTAGGTGCAGGATTGCAATTTGTTAAAGATAATTATGACAAAATATGTTCTAAACTTGAAGATTTAACAACGGTATTAAATTATGAACTTAGAAATATTGACGGCGTAAAAGTTTACACTCATCCAAACAATGCAAATGGAGTTGTTGCATTTAATATAAAAGACTTGCCATCAACAGATGTAACAAGTCTTTTGGATTCAAAATTTGGAATATGTGCAAGAAGTGGCTTGCATTGTGCTCCTTTAAAACACAAACATTTAAACACACTATATCAAGGTGCAGTTAGATTGTCATTATCATATTTTACCACTTATACTGAAATATCAAAAACTATCAAAGCTGTAAAACAAATTGCAGTAAATTAATCTTCAATTAGAACATCTCCAACAATTTTCATTTTAAAGTAAGGGTGAGAAAAAAACTCTTGCAATGTTATATTAAGCCCATAACAAACCTTTGCTAGTGTTGTCATTGTACAGCTAGCTTTTTTATTATTCATAAAAGAATTTAGTGTTGAAGTTGTAAGACCTGAGCGTGTTGCAAGTTCATTTTCTGTGATTTTTAATTCTTTCATTTTTTCTTGAATGATTTTTTTTATAACATCAGATAATCTCATTTCCATATAAATAGTTTATCCTCTAATCGTAAATAATCCTTACGATTTATCGTTATTTTACTGAAAATCGTAAAAAATATAGAAAACATATTTAATTTTAAAAAAGCAAACATAAAAATAAAATTTTCCTAATGTGACTTATAAATTTGTTTGAAAATAAAAAGGTTTGTGATAAACTAGCCCTATGAATTATGATTTAGAAAGTTTAAATGAAGAACAAAAAAAGGCATTATATGTAACAGACGGAGCAATTCTTGTAACTGCTGGTGCAGGAAGTGGAAAAACTAGATTGTTGACACATAGAATTGCTTATTTAATTAATGAAAAAAACATAAGCCCTTTTAATATTTTAGCAATTACCTTTACAAACAAAGCTGCAAATGAAATGAAAGAAAGAGTGGAAAAAATGGTTAGTGGTGGTGAAGGTATATGGATTTCAACATTCCATTCTATGTGTGCTAAAATTTTAAGAAGTAATATTGTTAATTTAGACGATAAATATGATAATAATTTTACTATTTATTCTGATAGCGATACAGATAAAATAATAAAGCAGATTCAAGTGGAGTTTAATAAAGTAGAAGATGAAAAATTTAAAAAAAATTTAATCTTCCACATTTCTAATTATAAAAATAATTATAACAGCCTATCAGCATATAAATTATCAAATATTGCAGATGATATTGAAGATTATGTTTCAGCAATAGCAAGATATGAACAAATTTTAAAATCTAATAATGCCTTAGATTTTGATGATTTGCTAATTTTAACAGATAGGTTGTTTGAAAGATGTCCTGAAATTTTAAATTATTATGCTAATAGATTTCAATATATTTTAGTAGATGAGTTCCAAGATACAAACAAAATACAATTTGATTTGGTAAAAAAACTTGCAAGTGTACATAACAATATTTTTGTAGTTGGAGATGAAGACCAGTGTATTTATTCTTGGCGTGGTGCAAATTTTGAAAATATATATAAATTTAAAGACAATTTTAAAGATGTGCAAATGTTTAAACTTGAAAGAAATTATCGATCAACAAAAAATATATTAAACACTGCTAATTTACTTATAAAAAATAACAAATCAAGATATCAAAAAAATTTATGGACAGAAAATGAAGAAGGTAGCGAAATTGTAAGAAGAGAATTAAATGACGAACAAGAAGAAGCAGACTATGTTTGTGGTACAATTTATTCTCTTGTAAATAACAAAGGTTACACTTATAAGGATTTTGCAATACTTTTAAGGTTAAATGCTCTAACGCTTCCATTTGAAGACAAACTTCTTGCATATAACATTCCATATAGACTTTTTGGTGGATTTAAGTTTTATGAAAGAGCAGAAATAAAAAATATAATGTCATACCTAAGATTATTTGTAAACCCCAAAGACGAGCAAGCATTTTTAAGGGTAATAAATTTTCCTAAAAGGGGTATAGGAGATTCTGCAATATCTTTTTTAAAACAAATAGCTATACAAAACAATATTTCTATGCTGGATGCTTGTTTAAATATTGAAACATACACAAACGAAAGGACATATATAAATAAGTTTGGAAATTTTGCAACTACTTATAAAAAATTATTTTCTTCTTTTGAAATTGAACCTTTGGATGAATTTGCCAGTGAGATTATTGAACAGTTTGGAATAAAAGAAGCTTACAAAGGCAAAAATGATGAAGATATTGATAAGTCATTAAACATTGATACTCTTTTATCATCAATTCAAAATTTTGTATACAAGAATCCAAATGCAAGTTTAACGGAATACTTAGAAAGCGTATCACTTATAAACGATATTGATAGTTATGATGAAAGCAATAATGTAACAGTTGCAACAGTACATTCAGTAAAAGGGCTAGAATTTAAAGTTGTGTTCATAGTAGGTTTAGAAGAAAAAATATTTCCTATTTCTCGTGCAATAGGTATGGATTCTGAAATGGAAGAAGAAAGAAGACTTATGTATGTTGGAATTACTCGTGCAGAGCAAAATCTATACTTGACAAATTGTAGGACAAGATTTATTTATGGTAAACGGGATTATATGATACCAAGCAGATTTTTAAACGAGCTTGGTTATTCAAGCATAAAACCAAAAAATTCATATATACAAAAAGAGCAAGAGCCAAAGTATAGTCATAATTTGGATTCATTTAAAACAAATTTTCAAACATTTACATCATCAAATAAGGTTGACACAAGCAAGTATAAATTAGGACAAATGGTATTGCATACAAAGTTTGGAATTGGAATAATAAAAACAATTTCACCAGATAGAAAATGTGCAGATATTGAATTTAATGGCATAGGAATTAAAACATTATTATTAGAGATTGCACCATTAAAAATTATCAAGTAGGAGATAAAAATGGAAAGAATGAAAGAGCTAGTAAATGAGCTAGACAAACATATCTACAATTATTATGTTCTAGACAAACCCACAATTTCTGATTACGAATATGATAAAATGTATGATGAACTTGTAAAACTTGAAAAGGAAAGTGGAATAGTTCTTCCAAATTCTCCAACTCAAAGAGTAGGTGGGCAAATTTTAGATGGTTTTGTTAAATATAATCACGAAGTTCAACTTTTTAGTTTAGATAAATGTCAGTCAGCAGATGAATTAAAAAAATGGATAGATGATATAAAAAAGGTTTATCCATCTGCAAATTTTTCTGTGGAATACAAATATGATGGACTTACAATAGTTTGCAAATATAAAAATGGTTACTTTGTTGAAGCTGGCACTCGTGGGAATGGTTTAGTGGGTGAAAACGTGACTACGCAAGTCAAAACAATTAAAACTGTTCCACTTAAAATACCATTTAAAAATGAGTTAATTGTTCAGGGTGAGGGAATGATAACATTATCAAATCTTGCCGATTATAATAAAACATCAAAAGAACCATTAAAGAATGCAAGAAATGCTGTTGCAGGAGCAATACGAAATTTAGATCCAAAGGAAACAGCAAAACGCAAACTAGATTGGTTTACTTATCAAATATTGAAATGTGATGGCAAAAAATTTGAAACACAACAGGAAATGAACGACTTTTTAATTGAAAATGGATTTAAAACAGGAGATTTTTTCAAGATTTGTAAAAATTTTGAAGAGGTTTGGAAAGAAATCCAAAGGATAGATTCTGAAAAAAGAAATTATAACATTTTAATGGATGGAATTGTTATAAAGTTGAATCAAGTAGAACATAGACAAGAATTTGGTTACACAGCAAAATTTCCTAAATGGGCAATAGCATATAAATTTAAACCTGAAGAAATATCAACAATTCTTGAAGATGTTGTTTGGCAGGTGGGGAGAACGGGGAAAATAACCCCAATAGGAATAATAGAACCTGTTGAACTTGCTGGTGCAAGCATAAGGAGAGCAACATTAAACAACTTTGGAGATATAAAAAGAAAACAAGTTAAAATTGGTAGCAGAGTATTTGTACGAAGGAGTAATGAAGTAATACCAGAAATTTTAGGTATTGCAGAAGATTTGCCAAATAGTACGGAAATTATAGCGCCTCAAAAGTGCCCTAGTTGTGGAACAGATGTGATAGAAAATGGAGCAAATCTTTTTTGCCCCAATAAAGATAACTGCCCAGAACAAATTATAGATAGAATCACAAATTTTGCTTCTAAAGAGGGAGTGGATATTGATGGTTTTAGCATTATGACAGCAGAAGAATTGTTCTATAAATTAGGAGTAAAAAGTTTTCATCAACTATACGAATTGACAAAAGAAGACTTTTTAAAATTAGAAAATTTTAAAGATAAAAAATCTCAAAATCTATTATCTTCAATAGAAAGTTCAAAAATTACTACACTTCCTAAATTTATTTATGCTTTAGGAATTGACGGCGTAGGAGTTAAAACGGCAAAAGATATTGCAAAAAAATTTACATCATTAAACAATTTAAAAAATGCAGAATTAGAAGATATTTTAAATATATATAACATTGGAGATGTAATAGCCCAAAATTTATATGAATATTTTCACAATGATAAAAATTTGGATGAAATTTGTAAGCTTTTAAATTACATTAAAATTGAAGACTATTATTCTGAAATAAAACAAAATACCTTTACAAACAAAAAAGATGTAATTACAGGTACTTTTGAAAAATATAATAGACAACAGCTAACTGAACTGCTAGAAAGCTTTGGGGCACAAGTTATTGATAGTGTTTCTAAAAAAACAGATTATGTTATAGTTGGACAAAACGCAGGAAGTAAGCTTGCCAAAGCAAGAAATTTGGGAATTAATGTAGTTATGGAACAAGATTTTTATAAAATGATATAATTTAATGTACAAATTTAAAATAAAATGAAAAAAATTTTTAAAAAGTGTGTACAAAATGAAAAACTTGTGATATACTCTCTAAGTTAAAAAGCGAGGTGTTAAAAGTATGGCAATGATTGAACCACCAATCGATGAATTGGCAAATAAATTCGGTGGAAACAAGTATAAGCTCAGTTGCGTTCTTGCAAAAAGAGCAAAAGAGCTTGAAAAAAGAATTCCTGCTGAAATTGAAAAAAGTGATAAAAAAGCTATAAGCTTAGCAGCAGACGAAATCTACAATGGGGAAGTTGTTTCCTCTGACCAAAACTAAATTTTGGTTAATATAAGAGAAAGGAGTTGATAAAATGGCAGTACCAAAGGGTAAGGTTTCAAAGGCAAGAAGAAATAAAAGAAATTCTGCAAACTTTAAAGCTGGCACAGTAACACTTGTTGAATGTCCACATTGCCACGAACTAAAACTTCCACACAAAGTTTGCAAAGCTTGTGGAATGTATGATGGCAAAAAAGTTGTTGAAACAGAAAAGAAAGAAAAAAAGGCTAATTAAAAATGTGTGTGTTTTGTGATATAATTGATGGAAAAATTCCATCTAAAAAACATTTTGAAAATGATGATTTTATTGTTATTGATGATATTAGTCATAAAGCAAAAAAACATTATTTGTTAATACCTAAAAGGCATTATGCTTGTTTTAGTGAACAAACAAAAGAAGATTGTGAAAAGCTGGCAAATATGTTAATGAATTTACCCAATTTACAAAGTTCTTTAGGACTAGAAGATGGTTATAGATTAATTGTAAATCAAGGGGGAAATGCTGGTCAAAGCGTAATGCATTTGCATATTCACATACTTGGGGGAGAAGTTCTTCCCATAGCACCATAGAATGCTAAATATAAAACAAAAAGGTGGTGAAAACAATGACAACAGTTAAAGTGGGCGAAAACGAAAGCTTGGAAAGTGCTTTAAAACGCTTTAAAAGAAAATGTCAAAAAGATGGCATTATTGGAGATATAAGAAAGAAAGAAGCATATGATAAGCCAAGTGTTGCAAAAAAGAAAAAAAGAGAAGCAGCAAGAAAAAAAGCAAGAAAACATATGTAAATAAAGGTTAAAATCCAAACGTACTGTTTGGATTTTTTTGTTCTAAAAAAACCACCAGATTAGCTAGTGGTTTTTTTATATTTTTGTTTGAAATTTAATTTCATTTATGCAACAAGCTCTGCCATTAATTCGTTCGCTATGCTGTTATCTACAACCTTGCTGAATGGAACATTATTTTTATTGTTTAATTCCCCAGCATTATCCATTATATCTAACATTCTATTATAAGCATTTTCACTCATTACAGGTGTTGAATTCCACGCGTCAGATGCAATATAACTATTGATTGATGTTATTATGCTTTCTTGGTCAAATCCGTCAAATGATGGTAATAATGCTTCATATATTTCATCTACACTTGCTGATTTTAAAAATTCTAATCCACGCATAACTGCTTTTAAGAATTTTTTTGCATTTTCTCTATTATTTTCTAAATAAGATTTTGTTGCACAGAAAGCAGTGTAGGGAACTTCGCCACTTTCTAAGCCCACACTTGCAACGACATATCCTTTTCCTTTTGCTTCCATATCGCTTGCTGTTGGTTCAAACAATGTGCAGTACTCGGCATCAGTACTTTCAAAAACACTTGCTGTTAAGTTAAATTCAACATCAGTTCTTAAATTAACTTCATTTTCACCTGTACCAATTGTCAGACCAGCTTCTTCAATTACATATTGAAGGGTCATTGCAGGCATTCCACCTTTTCTGCCACCAATTATTGTTTTACCTTTTAAATCGCTCCAATTAAAGTCGTTTGTATCTGTTTTTGCAACAATAAATGAGCCATCTCTTTTTGTCAATTGACCAAAAACAACAGGGTGATCGCTTGCACCACCATCAACAACATAAACCGTTGCTTCTGGGCCCAAAAGTCCTATGTCTGCACTCCCAGAAAGAAGGGCAGTCATTCCTTTATCTGAGCCTCCAGCATTTGTTAATTCAACTTCAAGTCCTTCATCTTCAAAATACCCGTTATTTAATGCTACATATAATGGTGCATAAAAGATGCTATGCGTTACTTCAACTAGATTAATTTTATTATCGTTGTCACCACCACAGCCTATGCTAAATAGAGAAACACCAATAATGAGCATTAAGCACGCCATAAAGCCAGCTATTTTTTTCATTTTTCCTCCTTGACTATAAAAATTTTACTCAAAATTTAGGAATAATGTTAATTTTTAAAGTTTTTTTAAGAAAACTATTGAAAAATTAATTATGTCGTGCTAAAATTGTGTCAATAGATAAGGAGAATTTATGCTTTTGTTTGTAGATTTATTAACTAGACTAGCAATGCCAAATGTAATAACAGGTTTAGTTTTAGCAGCACTTGGACTTGCTATAACATTCCTTGCAAGAAAAATTGCCAGAGTTGTTAGAAAGGAAAAGGAAATTCCAAACAATGACAATGCATACTTGATTTGTAAAGCACTTGGACTTGTTATGATTTGTGTAGCGCTGATTGTTATGATTATACAATAGGCAATGATAAACAATAACAAAAAAATACTTAAAAACTTATTTGTTTTTAAGTATTTTTTCTACCTCGTTTCTTGCTAGTTCATCACATCTGTTATTAAGTTCATTATCTGAATGTCCTTTAACTTTATTCCAATGTATACTATGAATTTCTGTTAATTTTATAAGTTCTTTCCAAAGTTCCTGATTCAAAACTTCTTTTTTGTTAGCTGTTTTCCAACCATTTTTAATCCAATTTCCAATCCAATCATTTAAAAAAGCATTCACAACATAAGCTGAGTCTGAGAATATTTCAACATTACAAGGTTCCTTTAATGCCTTTAATCCATTTATAACAGCCATAAGCTCCATTTTATTATTTGTTGTTAAGCTTTCTCCACCTGACATTTCTTTTTTATTATCATTAAAAATTAGTACACAAGCCCAGCCACCAGCTCCTGGATTTCCTGAGCAGGCGCCATCTGTATATAGAGTTATTTTTTTCATAACTATATATTAAATTAATTGCACAATCTTTGCAAGTTTTTTAGGACATAAAAATAAAAAAATGCACAAGTTATTGTGCATTTGGCAGGGGTGGAAGGAATCGAACCCTCAATAATGGTTTTGGAGACCATCGCTATACCGTTTAACTACACCCCTAAGCCTTGTTAGTATATATCATTATAAAAATAAATGTCAATA
>CALVZZ010000057.1 GCA_944372715.1 uncultured Clostridia bacterium
CCAGAGCCACAATCTGGCGCTCTACCGACTAAGCTACATCCACCATGCTGGTGCGTCTGGCAGGATTCGAACCTGCGACCTCTGCCTTAGAAGGGCATTGCTCTATCCAGCTGAGCTACAAACGCTCGTGGAGCGGGTGAAGGGAATCGGACCCTCGCAACCAGCTTGGAAGGCTGGGGCTCTACCACTGAGCTACACCCGCATAACTTTTGCGACTTTAAAAGAATATCACATTATATTATTTCTGTCAACAAAAAAATTAAAAATGTTTTATTTTTTAAAACTAAATGGAGCTTAGCTCCTTTTTTTATTGACTGAAAAACAAAAAAATGATAGTCTTTAAATACAGAAGTTGAATTCTATTATTGTTTGATAAAAAGGATGACTATGCAAAATATTTATGATAATAACAAATTTTTTAATGAATACATAGAAATGAGGAATAAAGATATCAATGCAAATAATCTAATCGAAAAACCCATTTTTTTAAGTTTACTACCCTGCTTAAAAGATAAAAAAGTTTTAGACCTTGGTTGTGGTTACGGAGATTTATGTAAACTCGCAGACACAGACGGTGCAACAAAAATTGTTGGAGTTGATATATCAAAAAATATGATAGATTTGGCAATAAAAACTAACTCATCAAATAAAATAAAGTATATTATAAAGCCAATGGAAAAAATCAATGAAATTAATGAAAAGTTTGATTTTGTACTAAGTTCCTTAGCATTTCATTATGTTGAAAATTTTGATAAACTAATAAAAGACATTGCAAAACTATTACATAAGGACGGTTATTTAATCTTCTCACAGGAACATCCTGTTGCAACTGCTTTTATTCCACCAAAAAATAAAAATATTGATACAAAAGTTGATATAGAAAACAAGAGATATTATCTTTTGAGTGATTACAATAACAATGGAATTAGAACTGTTCATTGGAACATTGACGGCGTAAAAAAATATCATAGAAATATCAGCACAATAATAAACACATTAATAGACAATGGGCTTCAAATTGAAAAAGTTATAGAAAGTTATGCAGATGATGAGACAATAAAGCTAGAACCAAAATATAAATATCAAAATGATAGACCTTATTTCCTATTTATAAAAGCTAAATTATTGTAAAAAAAATATCTCATTTGAGATATTTTTTTATAAAAGTATACAGATTATACCACCCTTACCTTCATTCACAATTCTACCTAATGTTTTTCTCATTTTTCTTTGAGCTTCAAGTGGCATAAGTGTAAGCTTTGAATGAATACCATCAGACACCATTGAATGTAAACTTCTACCAAACATCTTTGTTTCCCAAATGCTTTCTGGATTGTTTTCAAACTCTGATGTTAAGTATTGAACCAACTCTTTTCCTTGTTGTTCAGTTCCGACAAGTGGACTTACTTCTGTTTCAACATCTACTTTCATTATGTGCAAGCTTGGAGCTGATGCACGAAGTTTAACACCAAATCTTGAACCTTGTTTTACAATTTGTGGATCATCAAGAGTCATATCTTCAACTGTAGGATTTACAATTCCATAACCAGTCTCTTCAACTTGATGTAATGCTTCTTCCAACTTGTCATATTCCCTTTTGGCTTTTGCAAGATCTTTAATATAGCTAACAAGTTCATAATCATCTTTAATTTCCGTACCACACTGATTTGAAAGCACCTTATAGAAAAGTTGTTGTTTAGGTTCAACATTAAAATACACACAACCCTCACCCATTTTTATACTACCAACGCTTACAGGATTAAAGTTTTCGTCTTGAGCAAAAGCAATTGTTGTTTTATCAATTTGACCGATCTTAGTTACATCTTCGCTAAATTTTTTAATTTCAGAAATTATACTTGTTATTATTGGATCATTATAAGGAAGCGCTTGTAACCATTCAGGCATTTTTACTTTTAACGATTTTATTGGAAATTCTAAAAGTATCTTTTCAAAAATCTCATCAATATCTTTTTCTTTTAAATCTATAACATCAATAGGTAGAACAGGTACTTCGTATTTTTTTTCTAAGTTTTCTTTAAGTTTTTTACTTTCATCACTTTCTGGATTGTCTGTATTTAAAACAATTACAAAAGGTTTGTTTTGCATTTTTAGTTCAGAAACAACCCTTTCTTCTGCTTCAATATAGTTATCCCTTGGAATACCTGTAAAACTTCCGTCAGTTGTTAAAACAATTCCTATTGTTGAATGCTCTTCAATAACTTTTTTAGTTCCAATTTCAGCAGCTTCTTCAAAAGGTATTTCTTCTTCGCTCCAAGGTGTTTTAACATATCTTGGTCTGTCTTCCTCTTCGTGTCCCATAGCACCATCAACAAGGTAACCAACACAGTCGATCATTCTAACTTTCATATCCACATTTCCAGCAACACTTATTTTAACGGCTTCATTAGGCACAAATTTTGGTTGTGTGGTCATAATAGTTTTACCTTCTGCACTTTGTGGTAATTCATCAATTGCCCTTTCTTTAGAGTGCTTATTTTTAATGTTTGGAACAACTAAACTTTGCATAAATTTGGTTATAAAGGTAGATTTTCCACATCTAACAGGACCTACAACTCCAACATAGACATCCCCATTAGTTCTTTCTTTTATATCTTCATAAACTTTGTATGTTTCCATATAATTCCCCCTTTGTGGCTATTGTAGTTTATGAGGAGAGTTTTGTTTTTAGAACAAAAAAAGACTTTGTTTTGCAAAGTCTTTTATATTAATTATATGAGCTTTTATGCTTTTTCTATCTTAAAGCCCAAAGCTACATCAAGGTCAATAGGAGAATCGTTACTTGTTACAGTGAAGTCTATTTTCAAAACTAACTCTTCTGGCTCTTCTGGAGTAGTTCCACTTGGTTGAATAATTGTCTCTGCTGAACCAAATGTTTTACCATTAAAATTAACGTCAATACCAGTATGTGTTGGAGTTGAATTTGTTGTTGTTACTTTTATAGAATAAGGTGAATAATTTTTTATTGTTATTTCATATCTAACAGTTGGTTTTTTCAAGTACAAAGCAATAGGATTAGCCGACCAAGAAGTTAATGTACCAGAATCTGATATGAAGCCGTTTACAGAATTTTTTGTCATATCAGGGAAACCATTTGCTAATGGAGTAAAGTTTTTTAATTCGCCCAAAGAATATCCTTCTTCAGACAACTCAGTAAAAGTGTTTGTCGAGCGATCACCTTGATATGTTTTAACAATAATTCCTGCATAAACATTTTGAGGCACGAAATTTAAGTAAGAAGTTGTTTGAAAGCTTATTGTTGCACTTGCAAATACGCCAACCACAAGTAGCGATAAACACAATATGCATACAGAAATTGATAAAAAAATCTTTCCTCTTTTTTTCATTTCATACCTCACATATAAATATTTCAAGAGTATTATAACACTATTTTATAAAAATTAAAAATAATTTTTACTCTTTTTTCTTTTTCTTTCCAAGTTTTTTTAAATGCCCCATTAGGTTGACTTTATTTTCTTTTCCAATAAGCATTCTAAATATGTTTTGTCTATGCATAAACCAAGTAAGAAAAAACAGGATAAAAAGAAGCAATGCTATTGTCATATTACCCCTGAACCTAAAAGCTTCTAAAATTGTTAAAGCAGTTGTAAATATAAAACTTGCAATAGCTGCATAATCAAAAATACACAAATAAATAAAAGCCACAACAAAGAATATCAAAACAGCAATTGGTCTTGCAACTAAAAACACGCCCAACACGCAAGCAATGCCCTTACCACCCTTAAAATGATAAAAAATTGGAAAGCAATGCCCTATAACAACGAAAAGTCCACCAACATAAAGTCCAATATATGCCTGTTCACTACAATCACCACCAAATAAAAAATATCCAATAAGAGCAGGAATTAATCCTTTAATGGTATCTAATAGTAAAGTTAAAATTCCAGCTTTAAAACCATAAGTTCTAAGCATATTCATTGTTCCAGGATTTCCACTTCCAGATTTAGTTATGTCACTATGCATAATTTTATTTGATAAAATTCTAGCAAAATTTATAGAACCAATAAGATACGCACCAATTATTAAAAGAATGTATTTTAAAACAATCATTCTTCCTCCTGTTTAGATTTTACAATAATTTTTATCGGTGTACCAGAAAAATCAACTGAGTTTCTCAAATAGTTTTCCAAATATCTTAAGTATGAGTAATGCATCAAAGTACCATCATTCGCAAAAATTACAAAAGTTGGTGGGTTAACATCAGTTTGAGTTATATATTTAAGTTTTAATTTTTTACCTTTTCTATAAGGTGGTTCATTTGCAATCATAGCATTTTGTAAAATTTCATTTAATGCTCCCGTAGGAATACGCCTGTTAGAATTTTCCAACACCTTTTCCACTTCTGGCATTATTTCACCAAACCTTTTTCCTGTAAGGGCAGAAATAAAAAGTGGCTTATAATAACTCATAAATTTCAATTTTTCATCTAATTCTTTTTTATACTTCAATATAGTTCTATCATTTTTTTCAACAAGATCCCACTTATTCATTATAATCAAACTTGGTTTATTTTCTTCGTGAACATAGCCAGCGATTCTCACATCTTGTTCTGAAATATCTTCATCAGAATTAAATACTATCAAAACAATATCAGCTCTTTTTATAGCATCCATTGACCTTATGATTGAATAACTTTCAATACTTTCTTGCTCTACTGCTCTTTTCCTTCTTAACCCAGCAGTGTCAATTATTGTAAAATCTTTCCCATTATACTTAAAATTAGAATCAATAGCATCACGAGTAGTACCTGCAATATTGCTAACAACAACCCTATCTTCGCCTAAAATTCTATTTACAATAGAACTTTTTCCAGCATTTGGTCTACCAACAACAGCTATTTTCACTGATGAAGAATTTTCATCATTTTTTGCATCAGGAAAATGTTTTACAATTTCATCTAAAATTTCCCCTAATCCCTTAGCCTGCAATGTTGACATCGGCATAGGGTCGCCAAGACCAAGCGAATAGAAATCATAAGTTTTATCTATTTCAAAATTATCTAATTTATTAACAGCCAAAACAATTGGTTTTTTACTCTTTCTTAAAAAGGAAGCAACTTCTTCATCATTTCTTGTAACACCTGCATTTCCGTCAACAATAAAAACAACAACATCTGCAAGTTCAACTGCAATTTCTGCTTGCATAAAAATGTTTTTTTGAAATATATCTTCACTTGTTGAATCAAGTCCACCTGTATCAACCAAAGTAAAACTATGCCCACACCAAGTTGCGTCAGCATAAACTCTATCTCTTGTCACACCAGGGGTTGGGTCAACTATACTTATTCTTCTCCCTACAATATAATTAAAAAAAGTACTTTTCCCAACATTTGGTCTACCAACAATAGCTACAAGTGGTTTTTTCACATTAACTCCTATAACTTTGTTAGTTTAACACATTAAATATTATTTTTCAATTAATTTTTCATCTATTATGTTTTGATTTATTCTTTTTTTGTTTTTATATTTTTCATAAAAAATATCAAAAAATATTACAAAAATATATGACAATATCATAAATAATAAAATTTCATTACTCCCAAGCAATAAAATGTTTTCTGTTACATCATAATATTTTATTAAAAAATATAATAAATTCCCTATATTTAACCCTAAAAATAAAGATAAAAATGAAATTTTACTATTTTTTGTTATTGCAAATGACAAAATAGCCATAATAACACTAAAAATAATAGTCACATAAATGGAATCGTTTACAACCGATGTATTTGCCAAATTCATAATCATTACAAAGGTCGTCAATACTAAAAGACTAGCAAAAAATGATAAAATTGTTTTTTTAGAATTAAATTCATTTAAATATTTTAAGCAAAATAAAAATGGAATTATAACACCTGATATTGTTATACCAATATTATCTATTTTAAAATATGGCAAGAAAGTACACATCAAAATTATTATTAAAAGTCCAGAAATCATATAGTTTTTTAAGCCTATAATTTTATAAAAGCTTTCACCGACATTGAATATAGATAATATAATTAAAACACACAATAGAACAAAAATTGTTTCCATCATTTCTCCTTTGTTTTATTGTGTATAATTGCAGAAAAAATATTACTTTTTACATTTATAACCACAAAATTTACATTTATCTTTAGATTTTAGGTGACGAACAACAAAAATAATACTAAACAACACAATTGCGATACAAATCACAAAAATCAAAATAAAGCCAAAACCATATGTTAAACAAAGGTTATAGATATTATAAACAATAAATGAAATAAAATATGCTAAAACAAATTCAATTATAATAGATATTAATGCCCACTTTATGCCAATTTCTTTATTTAAAACACTCATAGTAGCTATACAAGGCATATAGAATAAACAGAAAACTAAATAACTAAGCACGCTTGATTGAGTAAAAAAAACACTAGAATTTGGATTGATAATTGAAGCTTGTATTTGCTCATTAATTGAAACATCAGATGAATTTATTCCGTTAAAAATTGCAATTGAAGATACAATAATTTCCTTCGCTACCAGTCCTGCTAATAATGCCGATCTTGCACCCCAATTCCCAAAACCCAAAGGAATAAAAATAGGTGATAAAAATCTTCCCAAACTTTCAAGCATACTCATTCCCCCATCTGTTGGAACATATGCAAAACAAAAACTAAAACTACCCAGCAACCAAACAATTATATTCATTGAAAAAATAACAGAACCAATTCTAATTATAAATTGTTTTAAATTATCAGAAATAATATTAAAAATTCGTTTAATTTTGGGTATTCTATATGGAGGAAATTCTAGTATAAAAGATTGATTTTTACTTTTTAAAACTGTTTTTTCCAAAATCATACTTAAAATTATTGCAACAAATACCCCTAATAGATAAAGAAAAAAAACAACAAAAACATTACTAGCACCAAAAAAAGCTCCACCCAAGACAGCATAAATTGGAAGCTTTGCACTACAACTCATATAAGGAGTTAACATTGCAGTTTTAATTTTTGAATTTTTGTCTTCCATATTTCTAGCTGTTAAACAAGCCGTTGCACTACAACCAAAACCCATTAATAATGTATAAACACTTTTTCCAGAAAGCCCAACCTTTTTAAAAATATCTTCAAATGAAAATGCTATTCTTGCAAGATATCCACTATCTTCTAGTATTGAAAGAAATAAGAATAATAGTACAACTTGAGGTAAGAAAGACAAAATGCTTCCAAGTCCAGCGACAATCCCATTTTCAAACAAACCAATAACCCAAGGAATATTGCAAATGCTAGATATTAAATCAATAAGTTTAGCTCCTAAAATATTTTGTATAAAATCACCTAAAAATGCAGAAAGAAAGGCGCCAATGGAAAAGAAAGTTAAATAAAAAATAATCTCCATTATAAGCAAAAACATAGGAAGTGCTAAAAATCTATTTAAAAAAATTTTATCAAGTTTGCTTTCGCCATATGCAGTAGATTTCTTTCTTACAATAAAACTTTTTGAAATTACATTTATATAATCATATCTTATTTTTGCAATTTTATTGATATATTTATCACTTATTTCATAGTTTATATTATATTTTTTTATCAAACTTTCATCTTTTTCTAAAACCTTAATTGCAATAAAATTTGATAAATTTATTTCTTTTATTAATAAGTTGTTCTTAATTTTATTAAAATCTTCAAAATTTAAAAAAATATTTAAATATGGTAGAATTTTATTATTTTTTTCTTTTTTCCCTTGATTTTTTATTAATTTTTTTAAATTTTCTATATCTTTTTTATTATCTGCATTTATAATTATAGCGTTAATACCAAGTTCTTTTTGGAGCTTGTCCAAATCAATTTCATTATAAAACTTTTTATTACCCATTGTATTAATAGCTAAAATTGTATTAACTCCAAGCTCTAAAAGTTGCAATGTTAAATATAAATTTCTTTGTAGATTATTAATATCACAAATATTTATAACTAACTTGTCCAAATTATTAAAAATATAATCAACAGCAACTTGTTCTTCAAAACTCAATGCAGTCAAAGAATATATACCCGGCAAATCTACAAGCTCATAATCATTGTCATCAATTTTAAACTTTTTTCGTTTTTCTTCAACAGTAACTCCGTGCCAATTCCCTATATGTTCATTGCTTTTTGTTAAATTATTAAACAATGTTGTTTTGCCCGTGTTAGGATTCCCTATTAGTAAAATTTCTTCCATCAACTCACCTTCTTTACTTCAATAATTTTTGCAATATTATCCCTAAAAGATAAAGTATAGCCATTTAAACTTACAAGAAGCGTTTTACCTAAAAAAGATTTTTTTAAGACACAAATATCAATTCCCTCGACAATACCCAAATCTCCTAACCTTCTATACATATTTAATCCCAAATTGTTGTGAATTTTAACCACCTTAAATTTTTCACCAAGTTTTGCCTGCTTCAAAGAAAAATAGTTTTCATCAAATTTACATTTCATATAAAATTAATATGATAAAAAATCTTACAATATTCTTATTTGAATTAATAAAAGAAATTTGTCGAAAAAAGTTCTTTAATAGAAATGACAAACATATATTAAATAAAAAACAAAAAGGAATAATATTGTGCAAGAGTGTTCATTTTTAGAGCTTAGATGTAAAGAAGTTGTAAATGTTGTAGATGGTAAAAGATTAGGACATATAACTGATGTCGTTTTTGATCTGCAAACAGCAAAAATTACAGGCCTTGTTGTTCCCGGCAATAAGAGTTTTTGGAATGTTTTTAAAAATGGAACAGAGCTTTTTATTCCATTTACGCAAATTTGCAAAATTGGAGAAGATACAATTTTGGTTGAACTTTATGGTAATTCTCCATCATCAAATGTATGCTCACTAACAAATAAACAGTAAAAAAGCTTTGCAAAATAACAATTTTAGTCTATAATATACATAAGGAGAAAAAATATGAAATGTATTTATTGTGGTTGTGAAAGTAGTAAAGTTTTAGATTCTAGGTCAACAGAAGAAACAAATGCAATCAGACGAAGAAGAGAATGTTTAGGTTGTGGAAAAAGATTTACAACATATGAAACAATTGAAACCACCCCAATTTTAGTAATAAAGCGTGATGGTTCAAGACAACCATTTGATATAATGAAAATAAAAAGTGGAATTATTAAGGCTTGTGAAAAAAGACCAGTAAGTTTAAATCAGATAGATCAAATATGCATTGACATAGACAAACAAATTCAAAATTCATTAGTTCAAGAAATTTCTTCAAAAGAGATTGGTGAAATGGTTATGGAAAAACTAAAACCTCTTGATCAGGTTGCATATGTAAGGTTTGCTTCCGTATACAGGCAATTTCAAGATGCAACAAACTTTATAAATTTCTTAAATGAAAACATAGATAAATAATGAAAAATCCACTATTATTTAGTGGATTTTTATTATGTGATATGTTTTTTTATTGAATCTAAAGCATTTTTTTCTAGTCTTGAAACTTGTGCTTGTGAAATACCTATTTCATTTGAAACTTCCATTTGTGTTTTTCCAATAAAATACCTTAATGTTAAAATTTCCTTTTCTCTTGGATTTAAATTTTGTAAAGCTTCTTTAAGAGCAATTTTTTCTAAAAAATTATCTTCACTTGCTTTATTGTCGGATATTTGATCCATAATTCTCACTGTTTCAGAACCATCATTATAAACAGGTTCGTTTAAACTGACTGTTTCACTTATAGCATCTAAAGAAATTGAAACATCTTTAACAGGTACTTCAAGAATACTCGCAATTTCTTCCACTGTCGGTTCTGTATTATATTTTTTTGAAAACTCTTCTTTAACTTGTAGAGCTCTATATGCAATATCTCTTAAACTTCTAGAAACTCTAATTGAATTATTATCTCTTAAATACCTTCTTATCTCTCCAATTATCATAGGAACAGCATAAGTTGAAAACTTTAAGTTTAATGACATATCAAAATTATCAATTGCTTTTAAAAGTCCAACGCATCCAACTTGAAACATATCATCACCCTTTTCCTTTTTATTTTGAAATCTTTGAACAACGCTTAAAACAAGTCTTAAATTAGCAACAATAAATTGCTCTCTTGCGAGTTCATCTCCCATTTTAACTTTTTTTAATAATTCTTCAATTTCAGAATTTTTTAATTTTGGTAATGCGTTGGTATCTACACCACAAATAGCAACTTTTTTCGCCATACAAACCTCTTTTTAATTACAAATAAAGGTTTGCCAACATAAAAAAAATAATTCATAAATACATTTTTTTGTCAAAAATACATATTAAATTTAACAAAACACCATATTTTTACAAAAAATAAAGAATTATTCATTCCCAGCTTTTTGAATTTCAGCCTTCATTTTAACTAAAATTTTCTTTTCAATTCTTGAAATATAACTTTGAGAAATACCCAACATATCTGCAACTTCTTTTTGCGTTTTTTCTTCAAGTCCACCAAGTCCAAATCTTAATTTCATAATATCTTGCTCCCTTCTTCCAAGCTTTGAAATTGAATTCCAAAGAAGTTGTTTTTCCACTGATAAATCTAAGCCCTTAGATACAGAATCTTCTTCACTTGATAACACATCACTTAGAAGCAGTTCATTCCCATCGCTATCAAAGTTTAATGGTTCATCTAAACTCACTTCAAGTTTTTGCTTTGTTGTTTTCCTTAACTGCATTAAAATTTCATTTTCAATACACCTTGAAGCATATGTTGCAAGCTTAATATTTTTATCAAAATTATAAGTTTGAACTGCTTTTATAAGTCCTATTGCTCCAACAGAAATTAAATCTTCTAAATCTAATCCGGTGCTTTCAAACTTTTTTGCAATGTATACAACAAGTCTTAAATTATGTTCAATCAATTTTTCTTTTGCCTGTTCATTTCCCTTTTTCATTTCTTCAATTAATATAGTTTCTTCTTCTGGGTCCAATGGTAAAGGCAAAGCTTCATTTCCACAAAGATACAAAACAACATCACTTAGTTCTTCAAATAAGTTTTTATTGATAATATCATCTATTTTTTTTAATATTTTTTTTAATATTTTCATTAAACACACTCCTTAAAATTACTGTTCAATATCATTCCACAATTAATTTTTTGTTCTAGATTTTGATAACTTAAAGCAAGCATAGGTTTTTTTATTTTATATATATTTTTACTTTCATATATTTCAATTTCATCAATGCAAAAAACCAACATTTTTGAAGACTTTCCAACGCTTCCTACATTTATATAATGGGCATCTTTTAAATTTTCTTCAACTTTACCCTGAATTAAACTTTCCAAAGTCAAATCGAATAGTTTATAAAAATTTTTATATGTAATAATAAAAACAGGTTTACCCGATTTGCTATCAACAAGTGTATTACCGGTATCGAAATATGCTTTTATTTCTAACTGCTTATTATCATTTCTCAAAATAGTGTTATATATTAATGCTTCAATTTTACTTTTGTGTTTAAGAGAATTTAAAATTTTACAAAATACATAGCTTACAAAAAAAGCTAGCAATATAACAAAGCCCATTGGTAGCGATAAGTCATATGTCAATATGCCATTTAAACTTGCACTTTCACCAATTGAAAAGCTTATTAAAAAACAAATTCCTCCAAACATTGCAGTATTAAATATAAATGAAATGTATTTAATAAAAAATTTTTTAAAACAAATATATTCAAAAGATGAAAGAACCATTAAAACACTAGTAAACAATTTAAACAAAATTAGGGCAAAACCATTTATATCAAAAATGCAAAAAATAATACTTGAAATAGTACCAATTATACTACCTAAAATTAAAAAAACATTTTTTGTTTGTGTTTTAAAAATTTTTTTTGTTAAAAACAAGATTATGAAGTTTATAACAAGGTTATCAACAATAACATCTTCTATATATACTTTCATAACAAAATAATAACCCAAATTAAAATCTAACGGGCAACAAAAAAATATATTATTTTGTCTTAATTTTAATAAAAAAGCACTCTTTAAAAGAGTGCTAAAAAAACTTATTATTAAAATCTATCTTTTTTTAATTTTCTTAAAAATGGTGGTATGTCTGTATCATCAATATGTATTCTTGAACTATTTTCAACTTGTTCTGGTTTTGACTCTGGAATATTTGGTTGAGTATTGTTCTGAGTTTGTCCAAAATAATTTGTCCCAAATGCTCTTTTACCATCAAAGTTATTGAAAGCTTCCACATCGGATTTAACCTTATTTAAATCTTTTTCTTTTTCATCAAATAATGATCCATTAAAACCTGTTGCAATGATAGTAATTTCAACTTCATCATTCATTGATTCATCAATGCCAGAACCAAAAATGATATTACAATTTGGATCAACCACTTGTTTTACCAAATCGGCAGCTTCGTAAACTTCATTAAGTGGTAAATCCAAACCACCTTTAACATTTAATAAAACACCTGTTGCCCCTTCAATTGTTGTTTCCAAAAGTGGACTTGAAACAGCTTGACGAACAGCTTCAATTGTCTTATTTTCACCTTTGTAATGTCCAATTCCCATATGAGCTAAACCTTTGTTTTTCATTACGGAGCGAACATCGGCAAAATCCAAATTAATTAATCCAGGTGTTACAATCAAATCTGAAATACCTTGAATACCTTGTCTTAAAACATCATCGGCATATCTAAATGCTTCAACAATAGGTGTTCCTTTTGGCACAAGTTGAAAAAGTTTATCATTTGGAATAACAACAAGCGTATCAACATACTTCTTTAAGTTTTCCAAACCTTTTTCAGAATTTTCCATTCTTTTTCTACCTTCAAAGCTAAAAGGTTTTGTAACAACTGCAATAGTTAAAATTCCCATTTCCTTTGCAAGCTGAGCAACAACAGGAGCAGCTCCTGTTCCTGTTCCACCACCCATTCCAGCTGTAATAAACACCAAATCAGTATCTTTTAGAATTTCTGAAATATTGCCTTTGCTTTCTTCGGCAGCCTTTTGTCCAATTTCTGGTTCTGCACCTGCACCAAGCCCTCTTGTTATTTTTTCACCAATTTGCAAACGTTGATCAGCATTACTCATCAATAAATCCTGCTTATCAGTGTTGATAGCAACATAATGTGCACTTGTTATGTTTGCACTAATCATTCTATTAACGGCGTTATTTCCACCACCACCAATTCCAATAACTTTAATATTTGCAACTGGTCCTATATTTGTATTGTTATACATACTTTGCTCCTTATAAATAATATACTACCTTTTTAACAATTTGGCAAGAAAACTTATCTTATTTTTTTCATCTTCTTTAATTCCGTAACTTAAAAGACCTAAAATAGATGAATAATTTGGTTTATTAAGTTCAGGCAATGGAGGGTAAACAAGTTCAACATTTTTGCCAAGTTTTTTTGATATATAGTCTTTTGCGCCTTTTATAAACGATACCCCACCACCTGTTAAGAACAATGGAATATAATTTTCAGCCTCCTGATTATAAAGACTAATGGATTTTTGTATACAAGAACAAATCATATCCAATCTTGCCATAACAATTTCATTTGCCATTTTTACAGGAACTTTTTTAGCAATTCCAGATTGATTTATTTCATAAAAATCTTTTTCTGTTGCATTCAATGACAAGATGATTTTTCTCTTTAATTGTTCTGCCTCACTGTATGTAATATTCAAGCACTCAGCAAGATCTGCCATAATATGACCACCACCAATTGAAAAAGAACTTAACATTAAAAGACCTTGACCACGAATGGTTGCAACTGATGATGTAATATAACCAATATCAATAAGCATTGCAGAACCAGAACGAGATTCAGGTTCCAAAATGTATTGTGCTTCGCAAAGAGAAGAGCAAACATATGTAACTTTTTCTATTCCAATATTTTGCAAAATTTTGTTTATTGTTTGAATAAATTCGCTTTGTGCAAAAATTAAACTCACCATACTTGTAATCTTCGTTGTTTTGCAATTAATTGGATATACAATTCTCCTGCCATCGTCAATTATATTATAAATAGGATTACAAGATATCAAAACTTGACCATCTCTACTTTCATAAGCCTTTTCATAATGTTCTGAAAGGACATCTTGCGAAATCTTTTTCCTTACTGAAAAATTTGAACTTATAGTTTTACAAACACAATTACAAAACTCGGCAGGTATGCCAACATATAAATTTTTTATTACAGTACCTGCATTTTCTTCTGCTCTAGTGATAACATTTGATATGCAAGTTTCCAATTTTTCTGGTTCAAAAAACTCACCATCACCAAAGCCTGCATAAGAAATCTCCCCTTGTCCTTTTAAGATAAAGGTAGAATTTATTCCCTTTGCTCCAATCAAAACGCTAATTCTAGAAGAGCCAATATCTAAAACTGATACATAAGACTTAATCACTTTAACCTCGACATTTAATTAGTGAATAAATATTACTTTTTTTTATAATTATAAGTAATAAGACATTTAATGTCAAGATATTTACAAAACTTTTAAAAAATTTTTAAATTTTTTCAGTTTGATGGCAAAAAACTTCTCCATTTGAATTTTTTAATACCCTTAATTCATAATCAGCAACCAATTCAGGATTAAAAACAGATTGTACAGCAAGTAAACAATTAAGTTTTTTGATTAAACTATCTTCTGCTTCCATAACACACATTTTAAGCCCAAGAAAATCATATATTTCCAAGTATGCCTTATTTTTTGCAGATAAGGGATCAATTCTAAATTTTAAAGATACAGATTTAAAAAGTGCTTTCTGTTCTGATATATTTCTATTATTTAATTTCATAGCTGGAACAAAGTTTTGTAAAAGTTCTTGTCCAACACTTAACTTTAAAAAATCACCCAAATTAGCATCAGGATTTAAAACAACAAAATCTCCATCTAAAAGTATTGCATTTGATTGAGTTGAAGAAAAAGAAGTTGTTTGATTGAGTATTTTTAAATCTTCATCTAAAATAAAATAATTATTTTCTGAAACTTTAACAGCAAAAACTTCTTCTCTGTCCACGCACTTAACAATAAGAGTGTTAGGAAAAACACTCTGTATATTAATAACCTTTAAATAAGGATTATTTTTTTCTAAATTTTCAATGTATAAGTTTTTGTTTTGAAAAAAAATTGGCATATTATATGCAAAATTACCACTTTCAATAACACTTTCTTGCGTTTCTTGGCTAGAAAAAATAGAATTATGTGTTCTTAAATCTAATTTTACATTTTTAACACCGAATAAGGTAAAAAGCAAAATTATAAGCAGAACGATAACTCCACCAATTATTGAAAATGATAAAATCAACTTTTTTTTCATTAACCATTTATCCTTTTTATATCTGCACCAAGCGAATATAAGTCATTTTCAATACTTTCATAGCCTCTATTAATTTGCCCAATATTAGTAATTGTTGTATATCCATCAGCAACGAGTCCAGCAAGAACTAACCCGGCACCACCTCTTAAATCTGTTGCAACAACTTCTGCTCCATACAACTTGTTTACACCCTTGACAACTGCACTTCTTCCTTCAATTAAAATATCAGCTCCCATTTTTATTAATTCTCCTGTATGCTTAAACCTAGTTTCAAATAAATTTTCAACAATCAAAGATGTGCCTTTTGAAATTGTTTGGAGTGCCATAATTTGTGGTTGTAAATCAGTTGGGAAGCCTGGATACGGCATTGTTTCAATTTTTGCAATTGAATTCAATCTACCACTTGATGTCACCTTTATTTTATCACCTTTTGTTATAATTTTGCAAGAGTTATTATCAAGTTTAGAAATTAAAGATTGCAAATGCTCAGTTTTAGCACCGTTTAATGTAACCTCTCCCCCACACATAACAGTTGCAATTATATAAGTTCCCGCTATAATTCTATCAGGAATGGGAGTATATTCAACATTATGTAAACTTTTAACACCTTCAATTGAAATTGTTGATGTACCTGCACCTTTAATTTTTGCTCCTGCCCTATTTAAGAAATTTTGCAAGTCAACAATTTCCGGTTCTTTTGCTGCATTAAAAATTTTAGTTTTCCCCTTTGCAAGAACTCCTGCCATCATAATATTTTCAGTTGCCCCAACACTAGGAAAATCTAAATGAACATTACCACCTTTCATTTCTCTTCCATCACAAGTCAAATAACCTCTTCTATCCACAACTTTAACATTTAAAGCTTGCAATCCTTTAATATGTAAATCTATTGGTCTGGCACCTATTTCACATCCACCAGGGTAAGCAACTTTTGCAAACTTAAACCTACCTAAAATTGAACCCAAACTAAAAATTGAGGACCTTGTCAAGCAAGCAAGCTCCTTTGGAATTTCAAAATTCGTCAAGTTGTTCATATCTAACATTAAAGCATCATCAACTATCTTTTTTTTACCACCTAAATTTTCTAAAATTTCCACCATATTGGTTACATCATCGTATTTAGGATATTTATGTAGAACAACATTTCCTGAACATAAAATACTTCCAGCTAAAATTGGTAGAAAAGCATTTTTGGCAGAACTTATACCTATTTCTCCAAAAAGTTGTTTTCCACCCTTAATCAAAATTTTATCCACAGTTTTATCTCCACATAACATTTTATGGAAATATTGCTACAATTGTTCATTAAAAAAAGCAAACCATTGGTCTGCTTTTAAATTATTTTTTATCACTAGGTTTTGTAGGTGGAGCTTTTGGTGGCACAGTTGGTTTTGCTGGTGCTTTTGGTGGAACACTAGCTTTCACCGGTGCTTTTGGTGGTGCTTTTTGTGTCACACTTGGTTTTGTAGGAGTTTTAGGTGCAGTGGCTGTACTAGGTGCTTTAGGTGGAACACTTGCAGGTTTTGTAGGCTTAACAGCACCAGCACTTGTTGTTGTAGCTGACTTAGGCTGTGCTGGGCTTTTGGGTGGTACTCCTGTGGGTGCTTTTGGTGGCATTGCTTGCGTTGGGGCTTTTGGTGGAACACTAGCATTTTTC
>CALVZZ010000058.1 GCA_944372715.1 uncultured Clostridia bacterium
TTTATTTTTCTTTATCTTTTTTATTATGTTTTTCAATTTTGGGTAATTTAATTTCCTTAAACATTGGTGTTATCCATTTTTCAACAGATGGGAAGGCAAATTGTAATGGAATTGAATATGCAACAATTATTCCCAAAACCAAAAAAACTGTTCCTGTAAATGCTTGCATTTCAAAAAATTCAGGCATTAAAATTGTTACCAAAACTATAAGAGCACCACTCACTGAAACGCAGAAAATTCTCAAAGCATTAAAAGGATAACATAATTTTACTAAATTAATATAACCTGTTGCAGTTAAAACTAAAATACAAAGTGTTTGTTGTTCTGTAACACTAATAAGTGAAAACTTACCAAGGAATAATACCACTGCAACATTTAATAGCATTAAAAGTCCACTTGGAACAGCCTTTTTTAACACCTCTGGTATAAAGTCACCTTTAATTTGGTCATTATTAGGTTGAAGAGCAAGCAAAAAGGATGGTAGACCAATTACAAAGAACTCCAAGAGCAACAGATGTTTTGGTGTGAATGGATAAGAGTTTGGAGTAAATGTCACAAGTGCAATGAAAAGCATAATTGTTGACAGTATAATTGTAAAAAGAGTTTTCATTAAAAAGAGGGTAGAAGATTTTTGAACATTGTTTATAACCTGTCTTCCTTCTTTCACAACTGATGGGAGAGAGGAAAATTTACTATCCATCAAAACCAAGCTTGACAAATTTCTTGCAACATCACTTCCGTCTGCCATTGCAATGGAGCAATCTGCTTCTTTCAAGGCAAGAGTATCATTTACACCATCACCTGTCATTGCAACAACATAGCCAAGATTCTTTAATTCTTTTACCAAAATGTGTTTTTGTTCTGGTGTAACCCTGCCAAACACCGTATATTGATCGGCAACAGTTTTTACTTGTTGAGGATTTAAATTTTCCAAGCTTATACACTTTTCGGCATTTTCAACACCAACTCTTTTAGCAATTGTGCTTACAGTGTTTGGATTGTCACCAGAAATAATTTTTATTTTAACACCATTATTTTTAAACCAATTTATAGTTTCTATTGCGTCATCTCGTATATGGTCAACAAGAGTTATTATACCAACAGGGGTTGAGGTTGATGTGAGTTTGTCTAAACTTTCCTCATCTATATTTTCATTGCTTTTAGCAACAATTAAAACTCTTTCACCGAGCTTTGCTCGTTCTTCTATCATAGCTTTAATGTTTGTTGGAATATTCTTACAGCAAAATTCTGGGGCACCTAAAAGATATGTAGTGTTTGAAAATCTTGTTGCAGAAAATTTTCTTTGTGATGAAAACTCTAAAACTTTTTCTATATTTAAAATTTGTTCTGTGCCAAATTTGGAAAGAAGAGCATTAAAGGTTGAATTTGTGCTTTTTTGAGCTGACAATATGTTTGCAAGAAGTTGTTCAAAATTACACTTTTCATCAAAACATTCATAATGGACAACATTCATTGTTCCGTCAGTAATTGTTCCTGTTTTGTCTAAACACAACATATTAGTTCTTGCAAGCATTTCAATGCTGTAAATATCTTTTACAAGGGTATGTTTTGTTGCAAGCTTTATAACCCCAACAGTTAATGCAATTGTAACTAGTAAAAACATTCCAGCAGGTACCATACCCGTCAAAGCTCCACAAGTTTTAGTTACTGCAAGTTTAAGCCAATTTGGATCACCTTTAAAACTTAGATAGTTGTTTAAAAACATCAGACCACCAATTGGAATAATTATTATGCCTATGTACTTAATTATTTTTTGTAGATCCTTGAAAAGATTTGAATTAGGTTTTTTAAACTTTTTTGCTTCTTTTGCAATTGTTTGAATGTAGCTTTCTGAAATAAGTTTGTCAATTCTAGCAAAAACTGTACCTGAAAATATGAAACTTCCTGCAAGAATTGTATCTCCCTCTTTTTTCCGTATTGCATTACTTTCACCTGTAAGCAAGCTTTCGTTTACTTCTGCCTCTCCTGAAACAATAATGCAATCAGCTGGTATTTGATTTCCAACTGAAAGCTCTATTATGTCATCTAAAACAAGTTTGTTTGCTTGAACTTGAACTGTTTTACCACTTCTAATAACTTTAATTTTAGGCGATGAAACAAGAGATAGTTTTTCAACTGTGTATTTAGCTTTTATTTCCTGTATTATTGCAATAAGAGTATTTAAAATTACAACAATTATAAATACAAGATCAGAATAAGCTTCAACTAAAACAAGAGCAACAAAAATTATTGCCCATATCAAATTAAAAAAGGTAAATGTATTTTCAAAAAGTATTCTCAAAACACTTTTTGAACTTTTATTTTTTGCAACATTAAAAAGCTTGCGTTTTTTTCTTTCTTCAAGCTCAATATCATTCAGCCCAACATTATATTCTGGACAGACCCGTTTAATTGGTGTTATTTCTTTCTTTTTAAACATAACCATATTATATCATAATGATTTTATAATTAAAATGTTTTTTTAATATCTTTTGATAAAAATTAGCAAAAATAGTCTTTACAACGCAATAGTTTTAATGTACAATAAAGATGAAGGAGAACAATGAAATTAAATATAATCAAGTACTATATAGTTTTGGTTGTGTTGGTGGTAATGATTTCTTGTGTTGTTTGTTTTGGTACGAATGTTAAGTCGGAAATTCAAACGGACAAGGAACAGTTTTATAGTGCGTTATTAGTTAAAAATAAATAAATTTTTGATATATTTGTATTTTTCTGGATAAAAGTTTTATTCAGCTTTCTATATTTGACATAAAAAGGGTTTAAAATAATGGTTTTTCATAGATTAAAATATTATTCTGTTGTTGCAATATTGATTATTGCAATTGTTTTAGGTGTGGTTTTTGGAGGTAGTGTTTTAAGTTCTAATACGAATTTAAAACCTGAAATACCAGAAATTTCCACTCCACCTAATATTGATGAAAGTTTACCAAATGAAGATGCAAGCGAAGTGGTAATTGAAGAAATGCCTGTGTTTAGAGATGCTTATAAACTTTGGCAGTACTCTTATAATATTTTTAAAAATGGCAAGGGATATTATGGGATAATGAGTGGACAAGCAGATTCTCAAATAGGGACTCAAAAACTATATACAGTTTTGAAAAGGAACGGACCTGTTAGCAACTATTCCGACAATCTAGAAATATCTTATAGGCTTGGAGATAGTTCATTTTTAAGTAGTGAATGTTTGATAACATATACAGATAGCGAAGGAACGCAATATAGGTCTAGGACTAAAAATTATGTTTTTGCTCAAAGCTATGTCATTGAAAATGAAATTAACCCATCTAAATATACTGATAGGTTCTCAATTGGAGAACGAGATGTCCACGATTTTTTGTTAGAAATTACAAGTGAAACAACAGATCTTGTTTATTTTGATAGAACAAAAGAATATTACGAGTTTAAAGTAAATGTGCATCAAGATGCAGTTCCTGCAAATTATTATAACCCCGTTTTATCTAGTGAATATGTGGATTCAATTCCACAAAGTAGTATATATATTTCAATAACATTTAAAATAAGTAAGACAAATGGTCATCTTTTAAGCTACACTCTTGATGAGTCTTTTGAAGTGGTTCCATCAGGAATATTAGGAATTGTTGGGAATCAAAAGGCAAAAAATCATTAGACATATAAATTCTATGAAATGGACAAGGAGCAAAACATTGAAAATCCGTTTGCATAAAAAGGAGATATTATGATTATAGACAACGAACAAGAAAAATTAAAGACATTGGAAAATGAATATACATTTCTTAGGGGGTGTCTTTGACGAGCAAGGGCTAAAAGATGTTTTAAAAGATTGTGAAAAACAAAAACAGCAAGCTGGCTTTTATGAAAACTTAAAACTTGTAAAAGAAGTTGGAAAAAAACAAAAGCGTGCAGAAAGTAAATTAAATTTAATAAAGACCTATGATAATAAGTTTAAAGATTTAAAGTCTCTTATAGAAATTTTAACTGATTGCGAAGATAAAGAGCTATACAATGAACTTGCAAATGAGTTAAATTTACTAGAAGAAGAATTGGAAGGCTTAAAGCTAGAAACTCTTTTAAACGGTAAATATGACAGCTTAAATGCAATTTTAACCTTGCACGCTGGTGCTGGTGGAACAGAAGCACAAGATTGGGTTCAAATGTTATATAGAATGTATAAAATGTATGCTGAAAAAATGGGATACAAGTGTACACTTTTGGACATATTAGACGGAGATGAAGCTGGAATAAAAAGTGTAACCTTTTT
>CALVZZ010000059.1 GCA_944372715.1 uncultured Clostridia bacterium
ATGTATCATATTAAATATGGAAAATATAAAAATGAGTAAAAAAAATGATATTTCAACTAAATCAAAAAAAAATACATTAAAGAAAAAGGTAAATGCAAAAGAAAATAATACTGAAAAAACTGCAAAAGTTGTAGAAGAAAATGGTGACATATCTAATAAAAATAATATTCAAGATGCACAAATAGAATTAAAACAGACAGAGCAAATTGAAAAAAAGAAAAAAGAGCCAAAGCAGGACATAAATCCTAAAATTTGGAAAACTCTCTTTTATATAACTCTTGGTCTTTCAGGAATTTTTTTAATTTTATTAATAGTTTTAATTATTCTTTTAAATACTCCACCAACAAATATTTTTTAATTGATCAAATTTCTATAATTATTGTCATATACTAAACTAGTATCGAACAAGGGTTTAAAAAAGCTTGTTCGATTTTTTAATGTAAATCCGTCTATTACTTTTCTATCCATAAACAACGATTTTTCTTTAATGTTTTTATCAAATGGTAAATAACTAAAAAATGGTTTCATCCCAACCCCACAAAACAATTTAAAGCCATACTCTTTTAGTAGTTTGTGTTTTTGAGAAATGTTTCCATAATTATCTGTTATTTCCCATTCTCCATATGGATAGACATAGATGTTTGTATGACCAACTAATGATTCGACTTCATTTTTCCAATTCTCTAATTCTTCTTGAAATTGTGTAACTGAAATTTTTTTCATATGATAATGTCCATAAGAATGAGAAGCAAAGGTCCAACCATTGTTTTTTAAATATGCAACAATTTCTTTTGCTTTTTGAATTTCTTCATCTCTATTAATTACATTACTTTTTTGTGTTCTGTATCCTAAAATTCCGTCATAACCAGTTAAATTTATTGTTCCTTTTGCTCCATTATAAGAAAAATCAGGATTTTTCTTAATGAAGTTTTCTAATATGCATATAAATTCTCTATCATCAGTTAAAACTTCTTTGCCATCAATGATAGTCGATTCCATAATTTTATTATCTTTTAATATCAATTTATCAATCATACCTAAATGTAACTTTTTATGATCGTAATTAACATCATCAAAAGAAAAAATGAGGGGTTTTTTGTTTTTTGGAACTTTTATTTCGCATATTTTTGCAATGTTGTTTTCAACTTTATAACAATCATTAATGTCTACTAAAACATAATTATTTTTATAGAGCTCTTCTAAAATCAATTTAAATTCATTGTGCGTGATACAATCTTGATTATAATGTTCCCTCATCTCATTGTTTTTAGAAAATGCAATATCTGGATATGCTAAAAGACAATGTGTAAACAAGTGTTCAATGTCCTTTGTGTAATAATAATTTTCTTCTGCTTCAACAAATTGGGGAAGTGGTTGAAATATTATAAAAGACATTAAAATTAAAATGATAAATTTTTTCATATTTATATTTTTTGTTTATATAAAAAAAATATTACAAAATTATGTTTAAATAATAAAAAAAATAACAAAATTACAAATTTTATGACAAAATATTAATTTTTACTTCCTAATTAATAATGTATAATTACTTTGTTGGAGAAAAATATGGAAATAATTTACAAGCAAGATGCTTTACAAGAGCTATCAAAAATATTAAAAAATAATTATTTTGCAAAAAAAATATTGCTTTTAGTTTCTACTACGATAAAAGAAAAAATGATATCAACTTTTGTAAATGAAATAAACATAGCAGGTAATCCATTTAATATAAATGATAAAAGAGGGGATTATGATTTAGTAATAACGGTGGGTGGAGGAAATGTTTGCAATGAAGGAAAATTGTTTGCGTTTGTGAAAAACATAGATTTAATTGTGATTCCTACTGCGCCTACATCTCCTATATATTTTAACGATATATCATTTGATAAAAATACATTTGAATTGCATAAAGTAAAAAAGCCAAACTATGTTCTAGTTGATGAAAAAATCATACAAAACACACCATTATTTTTAGCAAAAAGAGGTTTTTTGCTTGGTCTTTCTTACAATGAGATATTATATGAAAAAGAAATATATTCTTTGCTTTATAAAACTGATAATGATATAGAAGATTTAAGATATTTGCTACATAATCTTGAATGCTGTGCAGAAAAACTTGCATCGGGGGAAAGGGAAAGCAGGCTTGAAGTAATGGATTTTATGATTGAAATTTCAAAGCTTAAAATAGATTTTACTGCAATATTTACACTTGCCCATTTGTTAGAAAAATCTGATAATTTTGCTGATGAAAATATATTAATAAGAAAATATAAAAAGATATCAAACGCAAATAAAAATTTAAAAATAAATTATTTAATTGCTTCAGATTTATTAATATGTTGTTTTAAAGAAATGTTTTCATTAAAAAAAATAGAACCAAAATTTTTGCCCAGTATACAAAAATTAAATAAAAAATTAAAAAATTTTAATATTTTAGACAAAAAATTAAAAAATTTTGCTTTTTTTGATGAAATTATAGAAAATAAAGAATTTTTTTTGAAAATAAATGTTATAAAACATAGATGCTACTATCTAGCAGAAATATATAAAAATAAAATCAAAAGCACCTTAAAAAAAGTTATTAATATATCTCCCGAAATTCCAGATATTGATGTATGTTTTAATGCAATAAGTGTTGTTCCCATTTTTGATAATAAAAACATACTTATTAATGTTTTATCTTGTGTAGGTATTATTGAATAGTTTAAAATATTTAATTTTGTCTACAATTATTATGTGAAGAAATTGATTGTTTATTTAATTTTGTTAATATTTATTGCAATATGTTCATTTGGTGTTAGTGATAATATGTTTAACTTTGATTGCAATATGCAAGTTTTTGTTACAGATTTATCAAGTTCTTTTTCTGGAAAATTTAGTAAGAATGGGAATGGATATGTTGTGTACACAAATAAAAATAACTATAAAGAAGTTTTAAAAAATGTTGATGGGGTTTATGGATTGAGTTTTAATAAAAAATCAAATTTAGATGAATTTAACTTTATCAAACAAAATGTTAAAATATTAAAAAATCAAGAACTTGAAAATATTATAACCTTTTACGGTTTTTTTGATGGTGGCAATATGTTTTGCTATATAGATGGTAAAAAAGTCAATATACAAGTTTCTTACAATATGTTAAGTAAAGATTTGACAATAGGTTTCCCAATTATTTTAGGTTCATATTAAAATTAATGTTTAAAGTCTTATTTATGTGTCAATAATTTCCACGGGAGGAAATATGAACAAAATAAAACTTTTTTTAAAAAAATATGGTTATTACTGTATGATAGGGTTAATGGTAATTGCATTGGGTGTTACAATTGGAGTGGCTGCAGGTACGGAAAACACTGAAATGAACATTGACTCTTCTGCTAACAACCCTGTTGTAAGTGTTGTAAACCCTGAGGTATTGAGCTTTTGCTTGCCTATGGAAAATCCAACGATTATAAAAGATTATTCAGGCTCTGAACTAATGTGGAACTCGACACTTGCGTGGTGGGAAGCGCACGAGGGAATGGATTTAACTTCGGACAACTCTTTAGTTTTTGCAATTGCCGATGGCGAAGTTATGTCTATAACGGAAGATAGTTTGGATGGTACAAAAGTAATTATTGAGCATTCAAATGGTCTTGAAAGTGTTTACAGTTCTCTTAACAATGAATTAAAGGTTAAAGTTGGAGACAAGGTTAAAAAGGGTGATGAAATAGGGAAAGCATCTGATAGTGCTGGATCTGAAAATTTAACGGGTAGTCATTTACATTTTGAATTGCTTGAAGATGGTAACAAAATTGACCCAAATAATTATTTAGAATTGCAACCTAAATAAAATGCGATAAAATCGCATTTTTTTATATGTATGAAAATATAGTTGATTTCATATAATAGTTGTGATATAATAAGCAAGAATTAAGGAGGATGAAATGGTTGAAGAAAAGGTAAAGTCTCTTATAGCATCACAACTAAATATTCCTGTTGAAAAGGTTAATGATGAATCTAAACTTGTTGAAGATTTAGGGGCAGATTCTTTAGATATTGTTGAAATGTTAATGACTTTAGAAGAAGAATTTGGAATCAGTATTCCAGATGAAGAAACAGCTAATATGAAAACTGTGGGCGAAATTATAAAAGTTATTGAAAACAAAAAGTAAATTATTATATTAAAATCTTAGCTATGGCTAAGATTTTTTTATATGTTCATTATGTCATATTTTGTCTAAAACCCTCATAATATGTTAAAAATGGGGGTGTTAGGTGAAGCAAGATATAAAAGAACGCGCTGTAATTGTTGGTAAACATATTTTAAGCTCGGAAAACACAGTAAGACAAACGGCTTTTATTTTTGGAATAAGTAAAAGTACGGTTCACAACGATGTTAGTTATAGACTAAAAAAAATTGATAAAAATCTTTATGAAAAAGTAAAAAAAATACTAGATAAAAATTTTCAAGAAAAACACATTAGGGGTGGAATTTCTACAAAAAATAAGTATTTAAAAAAACAATAAAATTAATTAAAAAATGGTTAAAAATATAAAAAAATAAGCAAAAAATTGAATTTTTGCTTATTTTTTTAATAATTTTTCAAAATTTATTAAGTTATATTTTTCATAATTAAAAATTGATTTAAACAAATTGTTTTTAAAATTTGGCAGTATTTTTTCAACTTCAATTATGGAATTTTTGATATTTTCTCTTTCAGTTTTTTTATCTATAGGACAAGAACTTTTTATTATATTAAAATCTTGTGTATAATCGTAAATTTGTTCTTCCCACAAATACAAAAGTGGGCGTATTATGGTTATACCTGTATTACTCATAAATGATACGGGCTTCATAGAATTTAATCTGTTTTCGTGCATAATGCTAAGCATAAATGTCTCTATAAAATCATCAGCATTGTGCCCTAGTGCCAATTTGTTAAAACCTAAATTTTTGCAGGTATTACACAATATTCCTCTGCGCATTTTTGAACACAGACTGCAAGGGTTTTTTTCTTTTCTTATATCAAAAACAACTTCACCAATGTCCGATTTGATTACTTTTAGTTCCACATCATAACTTTTGCAAAAGTTTGTTAAGCTTTCTATGTCTGTGTTTTTAAAACTGTCTACACAAATTGCGACTAAAGAAAATTTCTCTTTTGAATATTTTTGATAAAGGCCAAGGCAAGCAGTGAGCAACAAACTATCTTTTCCTCCCGATAGTCCTATTGCTATTTTGTCGCCATCTTCAATCATATTAAAATCTTTTATTGCTCTGTGAATGATATTAATTGCTTTTTTAATTTTCATATATTTATTTTACAAAAAAGCAATTAATATTTCCTCTATCGAATGGTCCCCTTGTTTATCACACATTATCCATAATTGTATTAAAAAATGTTGGATTCTTTCCAACCATTTAACACAGCAATGAAACATGCAAACGAATTGGCAAACGACTTCCGATTTAAACAATATCTGAGTGCAAATTCTTATCCAAAAAAAAATATTCAAACATACAATGATGTAAGATGGTTGTCTCGAGCAAAAACGTGCAATGACATTGTTGAGCTTTATACACAGATGAAGAAATTTGAAACCAACATGAACGTTTTGATATCAATTCGAAATAAAGATCGATACAATAAGATCGAAGATTACATTTGCCCTATTACAAACGAAGATTACAATATATGTTTAATGTTTAACTCAGCTCTTCAAAAAATCACAAAATTAATTTTATTTTTTGAAAAAAGATCTCATGATAATTTTTTTTATGCACTTGAGAAATTAGTTAAATATTCATTATTTCTTAAAGAAGAACTAACAACGAATGGTTTTGGTGATCTTTATAAAAAATATGAGG
>CALVZZ010000060.1 GCA_944372715.1 uncultured Clostridia bacterium
TGATTGCAACTTTTGAATACGTCTGTTCACCAAAATCAAGTTTACCAAGTTCTTTTAAAAGTACAAAAAGTCTGGTAAGCCCCATTCCAAAACCAACTCCGGGCATTGAAGAATTTGAAAAATACTGGGTTAGATTTTCATATCTTCCACCACCTCCCACACTTATGGTGGGAAATTCTTTTAATCGTCCTTCAAAAACCGTTCCCGTGTAATAATCAAGTCCACGAATAATATTCATATCAAGCCTTACATTTTTGACTTGCATTGCTTTTAAAAGAGTAAATAACAATTCTAATTCTGCAACACCATCAAGATATGTTTGATTTTCAATTTGAATTGATTTTAATTCTTCAATTGTTTTTCTTTCAAAAACTTCAAAAATTTTATCAGTATATTTCCCTGCAATCTTTTCAACTTCATCAAAGCAATTGTCCTTGCCTATCTTTTCATACTTGTCCAAAATGCCCAAAATTTCATCTTGTCTATCTTCAAGCCCAAACTCTTTTAAAGCTCCAATTAAAATTTTTCTATTTGAAATTAAAATTTCAGCATTAACATTTAATTCAAGATAAATTTGACTCAAAATAGAAATCACTTCGGCATCTGCTTCAAGTGGCAACTCTCCATCGCCTATTATATCTGCATCACATTGATAAAACTCTCTCAATCTTCCTTTTTGTGGCCTTTCTCCACGAAAAACCTTACCTATTGCGTATCTTCTAAAAGGAAAAGTAAGCGAGTTTTTATACAAACTTACATATTTTGCAAGTGGTACAGTTAAATCAAATCTCATTGTCATATCTGTATCACCCTTATTAAACCTAAAAATTTGCTTTTCCGTTTCTCCCCCAGCCTTAGCAAGCAAAATTTCTGAAAGTTCTAAAACAGGTGTTTCAACACAACACATACCATAACTTCTTAAAACCTTTTCAACCTTTTCCTTCATAGTGTTAAAAACAATTTGCTCGTTTGGCAATAACTCTAAAAATCCAGAAAGAGTTCTTGGATTAACTTTTTGCATAAAATTCTCCTTTGTTTCGATATTTTACCCCTTTATCCACAACTTTGTCAACAAAAACAAATGTTCAATTTTTTACCCTAAATTGCATATAGTATAAAGGAATGACAAATATTTTGTGGACAAAAGTAGCTAAGTTATCCACATTTCCACAAAGTTGTCACCTTTTATTTTTATAAATTTGATGAATAATCATACAAAATAGTATGTTTTTTACAAAAATACGGCAGTTATCCACATTTCCACAAATGGTTTTGTAAAAAACTTATGTTTTTGTTTTTTCCTTTTACAATATGCTTGACTAATAACCCTTGTAAATATATAATTTCCATTGTAAATACGGAGATTATATGAACGAATATAAATTAAAGAACAGGCCCACTTTTCCTAAGAGAGCAGTTGTTACTTCTGGAATGCCATATGGCAATAAAAACTTACACTGTGGACATATTAGCACATTTATTCACAGCGATTTTTTTGCTAGATTTTTAAGAGACAGAATAGGAAAACAAAATGTACTTTATGTTTGTGGGACAGACTGTTATGGTTCTCCCATTCTTGAAGGATATAGAAAGCTTGTAGAAGCAAACAAATTTTCTGGAAGTATGATAGATTATGTACAAAAAAATCACGAGAACCAAAAAAGCGTGCTTGAAAGTTTTGATATTTCCTTAGATTTTTTTGGAGCTTCTGCATTTGGAAGTGCAAAAGAATATCACGAAAAAACAAGCGCCGATGTTTTTAATAAACTTCTGCAAAGTGGAAAACTTGAAGTTTTGTCTACATTTCAATTTTATGATGAAGAAAAACAAACATTTTTAAATGGTAGACAGGTTACAGGGAAATGCCCTTTTGAAAACTGTTCTAGCGAACACGCCTATGCAGATGAATGCGACTTAGGTCATCAATATATGCCAGAAGAACTTATAGACCCTATAAGCTCCCTTTCTGGTAAAGCTCCCGTTTTAAAAGAGATTGAAAACTACTATTTGGATTTAGGTTCATATACAGACCTTTTAAAAGAATGGATTGAATATCTTGAAACAAAAACACCAACAAGAAGTTATATAACAAAGGAAATAAAGGAGTTTTTAAAGAAGCCTGAAATTTATATTAAAAACGAATATAAAGAAAAATTTTTACAAATAAATGATTTACCCAAATTTGAACTTATTGAAGAACAAAATAAATCTTCTTTTACAATCGTTTTTGACAAGCTTAAAGATAGAGAATCCACTTGTGAAATTTTATCAAGAGAAGGAATTAGATACAGAACAGGAAAAACGCTTGTTCCTTTCAGACTTACAGGCAATATAGAATGGGGTGTTAAAGTGCCAGAAACGGCAGAAATTAAAAATTTAACATTTTGGGTTTGGCCAGAAAGTTTGTGGGCACCAATAAGCTTTACAAAAGCTTGTCTTAACGATGTTAATGAAGAATGGAAAAAATGGTGGTGCAGTGATGAAAGTAAGGTTTTTCAATTTATAGGAGAAGATAATATTTACTTTTATGGACCAGCACAAAGTGGAATTTGGCTTGCTCTTCAAGGCAAAAACCCTAGTGTAAATGTAAAAGATGGAAACTTAAAGTTTACTCAGATTATTGCAAACAAGCACACACTATTTTTAGGAAGAAAAGCTTCATCAAGTTCAGAAACTCCTCCACCAATGGCAAATGATCTTTTAAACTATTACACTTCTGACCAAATTAGGGCACATATGCTTGGTGCAAATGTTGGAAATAACAATGTACCATTCAGTCCAAAACCCTTTAATCCAAATGCAAAAGCAGACGAGCTTGACCCCGTTTTAAAAGAAGGCAACTTATTTACAAATGTATTAAATCGTGCTGTTAGAAGTATATTCTATGTACTTGGAGAAAATTATAATTGGGAAATTCCAGATGGAAAGGTTAGTTCCGACATCAAAGAAGAAGGAGAAAACTTAATTTTAGACTGCGAAAGACTTATTTATGACGAAAAATTTCACGTTGTTTTAAACAAACTTGATGGTTATATAAGAAATATTAATAAACTTTTTGTAAAACTCTCAAAAGAATACAAATGGAACACAGAAGAAGCAAATCAAGGAATTGTTGACGCATTATATATGATTAAAGTTGCAACACTTCTTTCTCACCCAATAATGCCAAACGGCACAGAGATGATTGCAGATTACTTAAATGTAGACAAAGAAAAATTCTTTAATTGGGAATACTGTTTTAAAGAACTACCATTCTTCTATGATAACGAAAGCAACCATAAAATAAAAGAACTTTTACCAAGGGTAGACTTCTTCAAAAAGCATCCATCACAACTTGTATAATAAAAAAGCATACTAGACATTTAGTATGCTTTTTATTAAATTACGGATTTAAGTTTGAAGGATTTTGATTTTCTATCTTATTTTCTATGCTTCCACTTGATATGCTCGTGGTTTGGGGTGGTATAAATTTTACATCGTTTTCAGGCAGGGTCATTCCTTCACCAAGTTTTTCCGTCCCCTCCACTATTATTCCTTGTTGTGGCAAGTACTTTTCATCTCTAATCAATTTCTCTTCAATAAGTTCGCCGTCCTTATAGTACTGCAAATATGCTTTTGAATGGTACCCTTCTTGTGGATATTTGACTCTTAAATATTCTCCTTCGTATGTCACCTTATCTGAATATTGACCTTCCGTATCCTTAATTATTACATCTCCCGGATGCTTTAAAACACCTATAAATTCTGCTCTTGTTTTTACTTCTATTCCGTCTTCAAATGGTTTTCCATAAACTTCAACTCCCACTTTGTTATCATCTCCATAAGTCCTTATATATATCGGTTTATCCGTATTATTTTTAAAAACTAAGTCTGAGTAACCATCGCTTACCATTGCATCAAAAGCAAGTGGCACATAGCTTGGTGGCAAGGAATGAGGATTTACCTCTATAATTTCTAAATCTGACAAGATTAAAGCATTGTAAAGTGTTGTTGAAGCTTGACAAACTCCACCACCTGTACCTTCAACATAAACACCATTTAATATTACATTTGCTTTTTTGTATCCATTTTCTGCACTCCTTGCACCTGTAATGTTATTAAACGATATTTCTTCCTCTGGTTGGATTATCATTCCATTAAAGGAGTTTAATGCTCTTTTAACATTATGCTTTCTGTCTGCCTTTGATGTTTTTATTGAGGTTTCAAAAGTTGAACGAAGAGTTATATCCTTTTTTAAATCTTCAAGCAAGATTTCTGGTTCGCTTTCAATTACAGGTACATCAACAACAACTTGCTTGCTTGTTTTAAATGCAACATCAATATCTTGTTTTAATCTTTCAAGGTCAACCGTCTTTCCAACCTGCTCAGAACTATAAACGAATATTTCTTTTGATGATGGGTCAAAGCTTACACTAGCATTTTGGGCATCAATATTTATTTCATCTGCAACACTTTGTAACTTTTCATCAAGTCCACTTAAAACATAGGAGTATGGTATTTGAAAATTTTTTCCATTTGTTTTAATTTCCTTTATTGCCCTTCTTCTTTCAAACAAATTTCCATCTCTACCATAGGAGAAAACTTCTTTGATTTCTGGAAAGATGTCATAAGTTGGTGCAAAATCTTCTCCTGTCCACACCCAAGATTTATCTTCATAATTCAAAGTAAGTTTGACTTCACTTCTGTTGTCAACAAGTTGAGTTCCAACAAGATTGCTTACTTCTTCAATTGTCATTCCAGAAACATCAATACCATTTATTTTTGTTCCGTTATAAAACTTTTTATTATCAAACAAACTTAGTCCATAAGTGAACTGCGTGAATGCAAACACAGCAATCACAACCAAACCCAAACTTAATGTTACTAAAAAAAATTTTTTACCTTTTTTCATATTTCTATTATTTGTTTGAAAAAAAATATTATACACAAAAATTAGATTGACAAAAAATGTCAAAAGAAATAAACTATTTCAGTAAATAAAAGGAATTATTATGTTAGACAAGTACAATTTTAAAGAAAGTGAACCCAAATGGGAAAAATTTTGGCAAGATAACAAAATTTATAGTTTTGATAAAAATTCAAAAAAGGAAATATTTTCAATAGATACTCCACCACCAACAGTTAGTGGGAAAATTCATATCGGTCATATTTTTTCATATACACAAGCAGATTTTATTGCAAGATATAAAAGAATGATGGGTTACAATGTCCTTTATCCTTTTGGCTTTGATGACAACGGTCTTCCAACGGAACGATTGGTTGAGAAAGAGTTTGGAATTCGTGCACACGAAATGAGCAGAGAAGAATTTCGTGAAAAGTGTATGCAAACTGTTGAAAAGTATGAACAAGAGTTTAAACAACTCTTTATAAGAGACGGTATTAGTTCTGATTGGGACAGAGTTTACAACACAATTAGTCCAAGAGTGCAAAAACTTTCACAAAAAAGCTTTTTAGATCTTTACAAAAAAGGAAAAGCATACTACGGAGAAAAACCTGCAATTTGGTGTCCAGAATGTCAAGTATCAATTGCACAAGCAGAGCTTGAAAGCAAAGATATTGCTTCAACATTTAATCACATTAAGTTTTTTATAGAAAATTCTGATGAATATTTAGAGATTGCAACAACAAGACCTGAACTTTTGTGTGCCTGTGTTTGCGTTTTTGTTAATCCAGAAGATAAAAGATATGCTCATTTGGTTGGCAAAAATGTAAAAGTTCCACTTTATGACTTTTATGTTCCTGTTTTAACTGATGAAAAAGCAGACATTGACAAGGGAACAGGTGCAGTTATGTGCTGTACTTTTGGTGATGAAACCGACCTTTTGTGGCAACAAAAGTATAATCTTCCAATAAAAGAAGCAATAACAGATGGTGGAAGAATGACAGCTCTTGCTGGAAAGTATGAAGGTTTAAAAACTAAAAAAGCGAGAGAAGATATTATTTCTGATTTGAAAGAAAATAATCTTTTAATTAAACAAGAAGAAATTGTTCACGCAGTTGCAACTCACGAAAGATGTGGAACTCCAATGGAAATAAAAATCAAAAAACAATGGTTTATAAGTTTGGTTGATGATAGAAAATCTTTCCTTGAAAATGGTGAAAAAATTAACTGGTTCCCAGCTTTTATGTACGGAAGATATTCAAATTGGGTTGACAATGTGGACAGAGATTGGTGCGTTTCTCGTCAGAGATATTTTGGCGTTCCAATTCCTGTTTGGTACTGCAAGAATTGTGGAAAGATTATAACACCAGAAGAAGACGAGTTGCCTGTAAATCCACTTGTTAGTAAACCTAAACATTCTTGTGAATGTGGTTGCAATGAATTTATTCCGGAATCCGATGTGTTTGACACTTGGCAGACATCTTCAATAACACCACAAATTAACGCAATGTGGGGAGAAGATGAAGAAATGTACAAAAAGCTTATGCCTATGAGTCTTAGACCAAACGCACACGACATTATTAGAACCTGGGACTTTTACACTATTGCTAAATCTCATTATCATTCAAATTGTTTGCCCTGGAAAAATGTTATGATTTCAGGCTTTGTAATGGCTGACAAAAATGAAAAAATTTCTAAGAGTAAGTCTAATTCAAAGATGAGTCCTGAAACTCTTATTGATGAAAAATCTGCCGATGTTACAAGATATTGGACGAGCACAGGAAGTTTGGGCAGAGATATAATTTTCTCTGAAGAAGAATTTAAAAATGGTGCAAAGTTGGTAAACAAAATTTGGAATGCTTCTAAGTTCGTCCTTTCATTCTTAGAAAATTACGAACCAACTCAAACACAACTTCTTCCAATGGACGAATGGATTATTGCAAAGTTCAATGATATGCAAAAACACTTTATCTCTTATTTTGAAAAATACGAAATTGGACTTGCAATGTCTGAGCTTGAAAAGTTTTTCTGGAATTTCTGCGATAACTATATTGAAATTGCAAAAAATAGACTCTACAAGCCTGAAATTTATGGGGAAAAAGCAAAGCAAAGTGCTCAGTTTGCTTGTTTTGTAACATTGAAAGAAATGCTTAAAATGTTTGCTATTTATCTTCCACATATAACAGAAGAAATATATCAAGCATACTTTAAAAAGTTTGACAAGGAAATTTCAATTCATAAATGCAATTTAAGTCAAATTGAAATAAAAACACCACAAAATATTATTACTTGTGGAGATGAAGTTTGTGAAATTGTTTCTCAAATTAGGAGATATAAATCTGAAAACAATCTTTCCTTAAAAGAAGAGGTCAGTGAACTTACAATAAAAGGATATCCAGACTTTATTAAGCGAGTTGAATATGATATCAAAGCTGTTGGAAATGTTAAAGAAATTATTTATGAAAATGGCGAAAAGTTTGTTGGAATTAAAATGGCAAAATAACAAATAAAAAACTCCTAGTTTATAGGAGTTTTTTTATTATTCTCTACCAGAATTCATTATAATACCACCATGCATAATT
>CALVZZ010000061.1 GCA_944372715.1 uncultured Clostridia bacterium
AAGATAAATATATTCCACCATACGAGATAACTGATGAAATGTTGGAACTTGTGTCCGAAATAATGGAAAATTTAGGCAAACTTTCGGGTGTTAATGAATTGGAAAAATTACCAAGGCTTCGCAGAGTGAGTAGAATAAAGTCCATTCACTCTTCATTAGCAATCGAAAACAACACACTTTCTATTGAACAAGTAACAGATGTTATCAATGGGAAAAGGGTTCTTGCTCCACAAAAAGATATTGAAGAAGTCCATAATGCTTTTAATGCTTATGAAAAATTAAGTGAAATAAATCCATATAGCATTGATGATTTGTTGAAAATTCACGACATTATGATGAATGGCCTTGTAAAGGAAGCAGGAAGGCTCCGCTCAGGACAAGTTGGAGTTTATAATCAAGATGGCAAAGTTGTTCATCTTGCTCCACCAGCAGATTTTGTTCCACAACAGTTAGGACAACTTTTTGATTGGGTGAAAAACAGCAATTCAAATATGTTAATTAAATCGAGTGTTTTTCATTATGAGTTTGAATTTATTCACCCATTTAATGATGGTAACGGAAGGACTGGAAGACTTTGGCAAACAGCATTGCTTGCTAGTTGGAAACCAATATTTGCTTGGATACCTATCGAAAGCATTATTAAGGATAACCAAGAAGATTATTACAATGCAATCACTTTATCTACTAGTCAGGGCAAATCTAACATCTTCATTGAATTTATGCTAGATGTAATTAACAAAGCAATTAAAGATATAATAACCGACACTAGAAATCACTATAACCATATCAACAATCAAATTACAGAACTTATGAAAGTGATTGAAAGTTATCCACAATCGGCAACAGAACTCATGGAAAAATTAAACCTAAAATCTCGTTTAGGATTTAGAAAAAACTATTTACAACCCGCCTTAGACGCTGGACTAATTGGAATGACAGAACCCGACAAACCAACAAGCAAAAATCAAAAGTATTTTAAAATTTAACATAAAAGTTTTTTTTAACAATGTTTATGTCGTTCTATTATTAAATTAGGTTTAAAAGGAAGTAAAAACAATGTATATTGAAAAATTAAAAATTTGTAATTTTAGAATTATTGATAAAAACGGCGTGGAATTAAAGTTTAATAAAGGAATAAATGCAATTATAGGTGCAAATAATATTGGCAAAACGGCAATCATAGATGCTATAAGAATAGCAACATCTATTTGTGATTATAAAAAAAATATTTATTTTTCAATGTCTGATTTCCATATAAATAAAAATGGTACAAGAGAAACAACAGCACAAATAGATGTGTTTTTGTCTGATGTTCCTGAGAATTTAATTGAAATATGGGACCCAGAAAATCCTACTAAGGGAGAATATCATATAAGATTCAGGATTGAAAAAAACAAGCAAGGAGAAGATAAAATTAAATATGAAACTTGGGGAGGAAAATATGAAGGTAATAATCTTTCTGGTGAGTTTTTTGACACAATAAAATTATCATATCTCAATGCACTAAGAAATGTAGAAAATGACCTTTATCCATCTAGAAATAGTAAAATTGGCAATTTAGTTTCATCTCTTTTTGTTGATGAAAGTGAAAAAAATTCTCTATTATCTGAGATTTTTAATGCTAATAAAGAAATCCTGTCAAACGAAAAAATTACAAAAGCAAAAAAGATTATAAATACAAATTTATCTGAAATTGAAAAAATTAATAGTCAGCGCATAGAATTAAATTTCATTGACCCAAAGTTTGAAAATGTTACATCATCATTAAAAACATTGTTTATTCCTAAATGGACTTTTGTGGATAATGAAGAAATAAAGAAATTTATCACTGACAATAACTTGAATGATTATAAACTTGAAAATAATGATGGCTTTTTTGTAGATGTTGAGCGTCTTCTTGAAGAAAATGAAATAGATAGTTTAATAAAAAATAAACTATTAGAATTACAACATTTTTCCTTAGAAATATATCAAAATGGATTGGGTTATAATAATATTCTATATATAGCTACAGTTTTGGGAGATATGTCTCAGACAAATGATGAAGTATATTCAAAAATATTTCTTATTGAAGAACCAGAAGCTCATTTACATCCACAACTACAACAATTATTGCAATCATTTTTTGATAAGCAGTGTAAATTGATTACTAATGTCCAAATAATTTATACATCTCATTCGCCTAGTCTGGTTTCAAAGGCTGATTTAGATAATTTGAATATTTTATGCGAGGTAGAAAACAAAATAAAATGTATATCACTTCAAGATACAAATATTGTTCAGAAAGATAATTCGGAAACAACCAATAATAATGACAAAGATTATTTATTAAGGTATATGGATGTTACAAAATCACAATTATTTTTTGCTAAAGGAGTTATTTTTGTAGAAGGAATTAGTGAATCATTAATAATAAATGAAATAGCAAAAAAAATGAATAAAAGTTTAGAAGATTATTGCGTCGAATTAATAAATATTGATGGAGTGGCTTTCGAGCCATTTATAAAACTTCTTACATTAAAAGAAAATAATTCATTATATATAAAATCTGCTATCATTACAGACGATGACAGATGTACAAATAAACAGGATATAAATACATATATATCTAAAGAAATTGATTATGATTATACCAACATAGCTGAAATTTCTCAAAAAATTAGTTCTGGAACTCAATCTGATAGATGCGACAAAATAGATGAAACTATTTCTGGCTTAAAAGGAATATGCGTCTCAAAAGCAAAGAAAACTCTAGAGTATGAATTAGCCATTTCAAATCAAGAAATAATGCTAAATATATTAAAAGAAATTCATAAGACATCGGGGAAGAACCTTGAAGAGATTGTTAATTCTTTACAATCTGAAGATGAAAAAGCTACAACAATATGGCTTTTTATTAACTCAAGACCACAAGATAAGGCTGTAATTGCACAAAAATTAATAGAAAAAATTAGTTCTTCTGAATTTAAAATACCTAAATATATTGAAGATGCAATCTTATATGTTACGGGAGATGAACTATGATACCTAATAATGAGCAAGAAGAGTTTATAAACTCTCAAGGGAATGTAGTTCTTCAGGCATGTCCAGGAAGCGGTAAAACAACATCAGTTGCACTCAAATATCAAAAATTATTATTGAATTGGAAGCGTAAACATTCCGGAATTGCCTTACTCTCGTTTACTAATATAGCGAGCAAAGAATTAGAAAATAAAATCAAAAAAGATTGTCATATAGAGAATGGCGTTAACTATCCACATTATATTGGAACATTAGATAGCTTTTTTGATATGATTTTACTAAGATTTGGTTATTTAATATATAAAAAAAGACCTATTACAATTATATCAAATCAAATCGATGGATTAGGCTGGGAGGCTTCGTGTTATAAAAAGTCTTGTAATCAAGAAATTAATACTTTTCGCTTTCAAAAAGATGGGAAATTACTTAAAAATAATGTTGAAGTAAAATCGTATTGCGAAAATACACCGTTGTGTTGTGAAAGAAATCTAAAAATTTTAATAAATAATGGCATAATTACTCAGGCAAATGTTCCATATTGTCTGTATAATTTATTATTAAAGTTTCCAATATTGGTAAAATGCATAAAGGCTAGGTATCCAGTAATATTCATTGATGAAGCACAGGACACCTCAAAAGAGCAAATGGATATTATAGATATTTTTGTAGATAACGGAATTGTTGTTAATTTAATTGGTGATCCAGACCAAGCAATTTATGAATGGAGAAATGCAAATGTAATTGGCTTCGTGGAAAAATTTAGCATGAGTAATTGGAGTCATTTAAAATTGAAGACCAATCGAAGAAGTTCTCAACTGATTTGCAATGCCACAAAGCCATTTTCCATGTTACTTTCATCGGAAAAGGAATATATTTCAACAGCAGAAAATAAAGATTGCTCAATAAAACCTATTTTGTTAATTTATAATATTAATGATAAAGAAAAACCAATAAAATGGTTTTTAAATAAATGTGAAGAAGAAAATATTGATATAAATAATACCGCAATAGTGCAACGTGCACAAATCAACAATAACTTAAAAATAAAAAACATGTGGTCCGATTGTAAAATGACGGAATATCTTGCACGTGCTTCCTATGATTGGTTTTCTGGCAATCGTAAAAACGTTTGGAACTATTGTGATAAGGTAACATACTTAATTTTGGAAGGAGACATCAAAAAATATAATAAAGATGTAATTAAAGATAAGGTTTATGGGACTAACAATTTAACATTTGATAATGTTGTAAAAGCTGTGGTTAATTGTATATCATCTCCATTATTGACCTTAGAAAAATGGTTTATATCTACAAAAGATAAATTGCAAAAATTCTTTGATTCTAATGGAATTAATCAAGATATTAATAAGATATTTAAAATGAAAACTAGGGATAAAAACTATCCAAATTTTAAACAAGAATTTTTATACAGGTATTTTGAAACAACTAAACAAGAAAAATATTTTTATTCTACAATACATGGAGTTAAGGGATTTACTTTTGATGCGTTAATGCTTGTAATAAAATCAATTAAAGGGAATACTATAACACCGACAGTGCTTTTATCAAATGATAAAAATAGTGAATATTCTAGGATGGTATATGTGGCTATGACAAGACCCAGAAAATTGTTAGTTGTGGCCACACCAAAGGGTAAATTTGATTATGAAAAGGTTTTTAATAAAAATGATTGGGATATAATTGAATCATAAATCAATTGAGAAAATAATAGAATAAAAACAAGAAGACTAATTTTAGTTTTCTTTTTTGTTAGATGTAAATTATTGGTTTGTTTTGCTTTTGAGCGTATTTTAGTGTGCGATAGGCTCCGCTTTTATATGTTTCTTCTATGTGGCAAACGAGAATGTTGCAGTGGTCTATTATCCACTCGTTTCTTTTTGTTATTTTTTGTTTGTAATGCAGTTCTTCTATCTCTGGAAATATTGAACCATCATAGCAAGATGGCAAATCATACTTTTCTTTGTCGTGGTGGTAATATGTTAAAATTTTATAGATTTTTATTTGTGGATATTTTCGTTTAAGTTCAAACACGGCATTGGTACACTTTTTATCAAAAGCACCATAACCGCCATCATAAAAAATGGTGTATCCCTTTGCTATTAAATCTTCAAGAACACTTGGTAATTTATCTTCAACACCAATACAATGCCACTCGTATCTATGACCAGCAAAAGCCACAACTTTTTCTTTGTTTTCCATATTGTTCCTTTTAAGAAAACAAATAATAGATGGTAAAATCAATAAGTTTTTAATATCATAAATTCTTATGGTAGGTGTAAAAAAATAAATGGCTTTTAATTAGAAAAAGCCAATTAAAGTAAAGAAAATGAATAATATTTTAGTTAAAAATCAATCAAAATTGCATTTTTGCATATAAAAAAGACCAACTATCATAAGAATAGGTGGTCTTTTTTGAGTTATTTTTTTAGCTTTCCCATAATGATATGATATGTTCTTATTATAAAGTCTTCATAATCGTTTAAAATAACACTATCATCAAAAGGATCTATAATTTTATCAGAATAAAGCATTAAATCTTTATCATTTATTACTGACCTATAATATTCTGCATAGTCTAGGGTATTACTAAAAATGTGATTTAGTGTCTTCTCTTTTAGTTTTACTAAAACTACTAAAGTTTTATCTGGTGTATGATAAAAAATGGTCGGGTCATCTTTAGATAATGCAAGATATTTATCAAGATTATGTGAAGAAATTACATCATATCGTTTAAAATCTCCACCATTGCTATAATACGGAACCTTTTCAAAAATAATAAATATTTGAAAATAAGGAATGGAATTTGAGCGAATATTTGCAGTTTCACCAAGCATATTTTCAAAATAGTTGTTACTATTTTGAGAATAATTTCTCATAACAAATTTTACAGCAAATCCAGCAACTGCCTTACCCTTATTGTAAATAGTAATATTAACATTTTTAGGATAATACCTACCGTCAATACTACCTTCTTTATCATCTCCGTAACCCTGTGATTTTATCTTAAATTCAGGGCCTAATAAACTTTCTAAATCTTTTGCTATATGTCCGTGTAAAGTCTTTAATTTTGCAGTGCTTCTTGATGTTCCAACGGATAAATAAGTCGCAAACGATTCTCTAATAACTTCAATGAAATCTTCATTTGTCATCATTCAAATAGCCCTCCATTATATGCCAACTTATAGTCAAGATATAGTTTTACATCTTTAGATGAAAATGTATAGAAGCCACCGCTTTTATATTTTCCCAGCAAAGAAATATATATTGCAAATTCTTCCGTCACAAGAATTTCTTTTACTAAATCTATACTTAAATTTTTACCAATTAAATATAGTCCACTATAAACACCTGTCCCTGACGGAGCCGATATAATTTTTAAGTCATTTTTTGTTCTTATAAGATTGTTTATAGCGATTTTATCTTTATAAGTATCGTTTAATGCCTGACTACGACCAAAAGAATACCAATTCGTGCCCTTCTCGCTGCTTCCTTTTAATAGTATATCTTTGTTTGATAAGAGATAATCATATAATTTAATATCGTCTTGAAGTTGTTCTTCCGATATGAGATTGGCATTTTTATCATATGGATATATCATTGTTTTCTTTATACCTTTCGATGCTTTTATGATAGGTAATATGTATTTTGACTGAAAATTAAACTTATTAATAAATACATTGTCGCAAAGGGTGGCATATCCGTTTTTTACTTCTATATCACAATGTCCCAAGTTTGAAAATACTTTTTTTAACATTTCAAGATTTTCTTTTTGAGAAAAATAGAAATTGTTTGAGATATAATAATCATCTTTTGTTAAAGTATCTACATAGTAAGGAATAAGATTTTTTTCATCAAAGTTATAATAATCTATTGAACTTTTTTTATTTTGCTTGTTCAGGATTACAATAGTTGTATAAGTCATTGCAGAAAATGCTTGAAAGTGCTTTAAGTCAACAATTTTTTGAATTAAATTGTTTTCAACAAAATATTTTCTCATATAACTACCAGCGACACTATTAAAGAAAGAGCTTGGTGTAATGTATCCCAATATGCCGTTTGGATTTAACATTTTTAATCCAATTTCATAGAAGACGATATATAAATCTGTCATACCTGATTGAGCAAAAGAATATTTTTTTATACTATCAAATATTCCACCTAAATTGTGGACTCTAATATACGGTGGATTTCCTAAGACAAAATCCATTTTATTATCAAAATTGTGAATAAGTAAAGTATCCCCACAACGAATATCCCATTTAACATTTTCTATGCCATAACAAGCAGTGATTTTGTTAATGTTTTCTATACATTTTTTATGTTCATTTGCGTCTAATTCAATTCCGTGTATGTAAGTTTCTAATTCTTGTTTTATTAAATCTTTACTAATTTTTTTCTTTGATGATATTTCACAGTATCTATTAACTATTTCAGTAAGAAAGGCTCCATCTCCACAACTATTGTCAATTACATTTTTACATAAAATATTTTCATCATAATAACCGGACATATCTAAAATGTTTTTAACAATGTAGTTTGGTGTATAAAATCTTCCATTGGATTTTTCAACAGTCAGGTGTTGTTTTGTATTTTTCATTTATCTTTCCTTTGCGAAAATTTGAAGATAAATACAAGTATTTTTTATATATAAAATGATACAGTTACTTTTACAATACTTGGTTTTAAGATTTAAGATAAATAATAAATTAGACCAATTATTTCTATAAAAATGATACAATTTTAGAATATTTATGCTATAATAAATTTATATTGAAGATATAAAGACCAAGTATTGTAAAAATACTCGGTCTTTTTTCTTTTTTATTAAAAATTTTTTAGAAAAATTAAAAGTTTTGAATTTACTCCCTAAATTTTTTGAACTTAGATGTCCTTATATAAATGGAGGGGCAATCAAAAAAAGTTAAAATATGTTAGGAGGATTTTAAAACTATGAAAACTAAAGAATGGCTTGATATATGGCTAAATAAATATGTTAAGCACACAGTAAAACTACGCACATTTGAACGATACAAATACAACGTAGAAAAACACATCAATCCAAAACTTGGAGAATATGAGTTAGATGAACTTTCTGCCAGTGTTCTTCAAGATTTTGTTTTGGACAAACTTGAAAAAGGAAATTTAAAAACTGGCGGACCACTTGCAAACAATTCTGTAATTGGAATTGTGAATGTTATTAAGGCAGCTCTTTCCATGGCGGTTTCTCTTGAAATTATACAAAAGGAATATTCAAATAAAATTAAGTTGCCAGCTCCAACAGAAAAACCTGTAAATGCTTTTGAAAGACAGGAACAACAAAAGATAGAACAGTTTTGTATGAACACTAAAAAGGCAAATCATATAGGGATTGTAATTTGTCTTTACACAGGGCTTCGTATTGGCGAACTACTTGCTCTCACTTGGGACGACATTGATTTTGTAAATGGAATTATGAAGGTTGACAAAGAAGCATATCGCATTAAACAAAACGGAGCTTGGCATACAATTATAGATAAACCTAAAACAAAATCTTCAATCCGTGTTATTCCTTTGCCTAAAACATTACTTGCAAAACTTAAAGAGATAAAGAAGAAAAGCAAAAACGAGCACATTATTTCAACAAACAAAAACACAGTTGTTGACACAAGGTCTTTTCAAAAGACTTATGAGAGAATTCTTAGGAAACTAAATATTCCATATAAAAATTTTCATTCACTTCGTCACACTTTTGCAACAAGAGCTGTTGAACTTGGAATTGATGTAAAAAGTCTTGCAGAGATTATGGGGCATAAAAATCCGACTGTTACTTTGCAAAGGTATACTCATTCTCTTTTGTCGTACAAAACAGATATGATGAACAAACTTGGCAAAATGCTTATTGCAAACTAAATTGGAATGGACAAAAATGGATTTCGGCAATATTTGACAAAATATGTTCTTTGAAATCAAATTTTTTGGATTTATGATATGTTATAATGAGTGTAGATTTTGTTTGGGAGTTTACTCACGAGCAAAATCGGCGAAATTTCAAACGAAGAAAAGTGAGCAAAGTGAACTCATAGCAAGGCTATGTTGCTTTTAATTAAAAGCAATATTTCTTCTGTTTATAATATTTTTGGTGAATAAATGAGAATAATCAAGTATTATGACAGAATTCACAAACAATTATTGGAACTTGAAGTCAGTGACGAGGTTGCAAAGTTTTTTCACGCAGACAATCGCAGATGGTCTAGACAAGGACAAAAGATTAAAGAAAACATTGCGCTTTCTCTTGATGACCCTACCGAATGCAATGGCGAAGAAGCTCTAACTTATGGAGAGCTCATTGAAGATGAAAAAGCAAATATTGATAAGATTATGGCGAAGAAAGAACTTGCACGAATAGTCTGGAATGTGGTAGATAAACTTGATGAAAATCAAGCGAAGATGATAAAACTTTACTACATATATGGCTATCGTGCGAAAGAACTAGCAAATTATTTTGGCTTAACACGAAGTGCTTTTTCGCAGTGGAAAGACACTACACATAAACATTTACTTTATTTGCTTTCAAGAGATGATGAATTTAATAAAACAGATTATTATTACAAAGATATTTACAAATCTTTTGCAGATGAAGTTATTGATACAGCAAATCAAAAGTTGTCACAGTCTCAAATCTCAATAAAGCTAAACAAAGTAAACGAACTTATGAATGACGTAACGCAAGCGATGAAAATTGCAGACAAGTTGGGTGTTGGGCTTCCGGAAGAAAACAAAAAAATGTTAGATTTTATGACAAAACTGTAAGAAGCTTTGTAAAACCACTATTAAAAACAGAAAATAACAAAAATAAAGATGACAAATTTCTTTCATTCTCATTAGAAGACATATTAAATTTAATAAATAAGTAGAAAACAGCTTTTAACTTTTGGGCTGTTTTTTTGTTGCCCTAAAAAATCATTGCCTCTCTTTTTGAAATAAAAGAAAAAAACAGAACAAGCTCATTTTTGAGTGGTTTAAGACAAAGTTTAGTAATAATCAAACAAATTATCAAAAGGAGGATAGAAATTGAAATCAGACACAATTAAAAGCGAAAATATGCTACGAATAAGAGATTTAGATTTGTTAAACAAATTGCAAGAAAAATACAAACTTTCGCACTGCAAAAGTATAAACGATTTTATTTGCACAATCCTAAAATCTTATGCTTTTAAGGACACACGAAAAGATGAAATTTTTGAGAAGTTAGAAATATTAGAAGATACCACAAATGCAATTTTTGAAAAGGTTAAAAACAAATGACAGACAATATTGTTTTTAAATGTTATTACTATAAACCAAAAGAAAAATACAATCCAGAGAAAAGTGCAAAAGAAATTCAAAAACGAGATTTTGTTTCTTGCAATGGTAGTTACAACTATTTAAGTTACGTTGACACCGGTGCAGAAAACAAACTACCAAAGGACTATGCTGAGTATATTGGGAACACCGAAAAATCTTGTGGAGTGTTTAACAAAGATGGTTTGTTAAGTGATGAGCAAAAACGAGATTTAAGAAAGCAATTACGAGAAACGCAAAGTTGTATTTGGGACCTAGTAATTTCTTTTAGAGAAGAATTTGGAAATGAATATTGCCGAGATTATGAGCAAGCATATAAATTTTTAGTTAAAGAGTTGCCAAAGTTTTTTAAAAGAGCGGGACTTGATAAAGACAATATTGTGTGGTATGCCGGACTACACGAGAACACTGAAAACAAACACATTCACATTTCATTTTTTGAAAAAGAACCGAAGTTTTATGCAAATGGTGGCAAGCTGAAATTTCACTCTGGCAAGATAGATAAAGAAGTTTTGCTGACAAGTAAAGTGATGTTTGAAAGAGCTTTAACAAATAAATCTGCCGAGATTGTGAAAGCAAGAAAAGATTTAAGCGAAAAATACAAACTTGGTCTTTCGCCTTATGAAATGACAAGAACAATGAAGAAAAAACTACTTGACCTTTATCATGAAATACCAACAAACGGTCGCATTTCTTATGATAGTGCGAATATGGAATTTCTGAAAAAGAAAATCGATGACACAACTGAATGTGTGCTTTATGCCAACTCTCAAACAAAAAAATCATATCAGGATTTTAGACTTAAAATTTATGATTATCAAGAGTGGCAATGCAAGCAATATAAGCATGTGCCAGATAAATATAATGCAAGTATTTATTATGAAGATTTAATGCGAAGGCTTGGAAATATGACAATTCAAACAGCACTTAAACTTGGAAAACTAAATGACGAAATTGAAAGATTACAAAACTATAACAGAAAAGAAAAAGCGTTCAAAAAACAACAAAGAGCAAAGCAGCTTGATTATCTTTTAGACCTTTTAGACTATTACGCAAAATGCGAGGAACAAGAAATGGAAAACTTTAAATATTGGTGTGAAGAACGAGAGCGATATGCTAAACATCAAGAGTATTTGAATAGCCGAAATAGTGATTTTGAGATGTGATATTTTGACGCAGAGATTTATAAATTGTTAAACAGGATAAGCGAAAGAAACACTTTTTGCACAAAAACACGCTAAAAAGCCCATACGGTCGGGCTCTTTGCGATGTTACATTTTGTGCGTCAGTGTTTACTTTCTTATTTTAGGCAACTGGGAAAACCCAGTTCCTTTTTATATAGAGATTGAATTAGAAAAACAAAACTAAAATACGAGGAGAAATTATGAACAATCAACAAATTAATATTAATAATTTAATTCAATCGGAAGTTGACCGAATTTCAACTAAATACGATAAAGATTTTTTGGACTGTGAAGACATTATGAAAATCACTGGACTTGGCAGAGAAAATGTTAGAAACCTGCTTAGAAGCAAAGATTTCCCAACAACAAAAGTAGGTAAAAGACAAGTTGTAAGTGTGCTGAATTTTGTTACTTGGCTAACACTAAATAACAACCAAAGCGAGGTGCAAAATGGCTAAGAACAAAATTGTAATCAAAACTCGCAGAGCAAATGGCGAAGGAAGTATTTTTCAAAGGAAAGATGGTCGTTGGGTTGGCAACATAACAATTGGATATGACGAGAATGGACAACAGAAAAAGAAGACTGTTTATGGTCGAAGCCAAGCAGAAGTTGCTAAAAAATTATTTGAACTAAATGGTCGAATTAAAAATAATTCTTATGAACTTGTGGAGACGAAAAACTTTGGTGAACTTATGTCAGAGTGGTTATTAGTGTTTAAGAAAAGTGCTGTAAGTCCAAGAACTTTTGAAGGTATTATTAGAAATTATAGATTGCACATTGAGCCACAAATTGGAAATATGAAAATCTATGAGATTGATACCTTTGTAGTTCAAAAAGTAATCAACAACTTGATTGAACAAGATTACAGCAACAATGTTATTAAGAAAAACAAACACTTAATTAGCCAATTCTTTGAGTATGCGATTGATAATAAATGGGTCACAATAAATCCAACACATAAAGTAAAGATTAGAGTCCACGAAAGAAAGGTCCATGACAATAGTGAGAAGTATAAAGCATTATCACCAGAAATTAGAACTAAATTTTTGGAAGCATTAAGCAAAGATGATAGCAATTTTATTAAACCACTTTCTATTTGCTTGATGTTCTCTGGACTTCGTATTGGCGAAGCACTAGCTCTAAAATGGCAAAATGTAGATTTAGACAATAAGACATTGAAAATAGAACAAGCGATTACACAGGTTCCCAAATTTGATAGTGATGGTAAAGTGATATCAAGAGTAACTGTTGTTGGAGACATAAAAACAACTTGTAGTGTTCGTGAAATCCCTGTTGCGGATATTGTTATAGAAACTCTTAAAGAATGGCAAGAAAAGCAAAATTTGAGACAAAAAATAAACAATGAGGTAACTGCAGATTTAACTGCTAAGAATTCCTTTGTTTTTGCAAACGATGATGGAAGTGTTAGAACATACTCAGGCACTCGCAAAATCTTTGATAGATTTAAAAGAAGAAATGCATTAGATAAATATAATATCCATTTTCATGGTCTTCGTCACACATTCTCAAATATGCTTTTTGAGATGAATGAAAATCCAAAAGTTATTCAGCAGCTCTTGGGTCATAGAGATGTTAAAAAAACAATCACTGTCTATAACTCTGTTGATAGCGAGTATATCAGACAAACAACCGAAAAATTTAATGAGAAAGTTAAAGAAGACCAACTTATACTTGAACAAAAGAAACGAGAAGATGTTTTAGAAGAACGAAAAGATAAATTCATCAAGGATGTGTCAGATGATGAGTTTGATGAAATGCTTGAAGAACTAATGCGTGAACGCAAAGAAAGAAAACGCAAACAAAAAGACTTTGAAATGTAAGATAAATTTGTCAAATTATAATACAAATTATAAATTTTGTGTTATAATGAGAATATGAGTGAAATATACGATAAGTTTCAACAATTACAAAACAACGAAGAACTTTCACCAGAGGATAAATTAAATAAGTATATAGAAATTCTTAATCAAGCAGAATTGAGAGATGCTTCTGTTTTGTCAAAATTGGGGAAAATTTTTAGAGAGTATGACAAGGCTAATCTTTATATTGACAAAATTGAGAAATATGATTATGAAACTGTCAAAAAATATGAGCATATTAATAATGCTTATCTTTATTGTCTTTATAAAGAAAAAATTTCAAAATATGATTATCAAGAAGTAACATTTGACGATTTTATAAAAACAGCAGAAAAAATAGTCAATAATTGTGAACAAAGGGTGTCTCAACAATATAAATTCAATCCATATGTTTTAACAGTTTACAAGGTTATAAAAACTATAAAAAACCGAGCTTCAATAAATTTTTATACAATTACTAAATGGATTAATAGGCTAGATCCAAATAAACTTCCTACAGAACCAATAACTATAACTGCCGATGGTAAAGAGAGAGAAATGGCGCCTTTTAAGGAGTTTTGGTATCAAACAAAATCAAAATGTTTAGAAAAAACTGGTCAGTATCAAGAGTGTATTAATTTATGCGACGAAGCACTTAGAATATTTGATAAGTTTCATTACAATTATAACCTTTGGTTTATGGCAAGAAAACTTTATTGCGAATGTAAAATTTCTAATTCTGAAGAAGCATTAAGGCAATACCAAGAAATTGCTGACAAAAATCATTTTTGGTATATGTATCACAAATTAGGGAACTTATATTTTTCAAATGCAAAAATTGATAGTTCACTTATTTGTCTTTCTAAAGCGTTGTTGTGGGACGAAATAGATCCAGATAAAAAAATAAATTTGTTTTATGATTTGGGATTAGTTTTTGAGGCTAAAAGTAAAATAAATGAAGCTAAGCAATTTTTTCAATGTTGTTTATATTATAGGACTTTATATCGTTGGAATATAGATGAAAAGTTGAAATATGTAAAATACTCATTAGATTTGGATGAAAATAAAAAGCCAAATTTAACGGAACTTTACAATATATGTTTCAATGAGTTGCAATCATTAATAGATTTACAATATGGTAAAGTTAAAGCAATAAATATTAGTAGAAAATTTGGAATTTTAATATATAAAAACAATACAATTACATTTTCGCTATATAATCACAATTTAAAATTAAAACAAGGAAATTTTGTTGGATTTAAAATTGGCAAATATAACGACAAAGAAGTCGCCGTTGAAGTTTATTTAGATAAAAGGAGAAATTATGGGAAAAGGAATATTAATTGATACAAACAATTTGAATTTATTAGTTGAGTCATTTTTTAGTAATAATAAACAATATCAAAAAAAAGAAGTTAGATCTTTTGGAAATAAAATCATATGCGTATTTTGTGCCAAAGGTGAAGAATGTAGAGTTGATATCTATGTTAATGCAGATAGTATAAAACCTGTGTTAGCTTGCAAAAATAAAGAATTGGCGATACCTTTTATTGAGTTTCTTGAAAAAAGTGGTATTAAAGATAATCAGATATCCAAACAATATGTTATTAAACATGTAGAACTTGTTGATGAATTGATAAAGTATTTAGAGCAAAATTATAGTGGGAAAATAGAAGTTTCTGTCAATGATAACATTATAAGATTAAGAGGTTTTAATAATGATAGAATTACAATTACAAAAAATCATAACAATTTTGTAATTCAAGGTAAGCCCTATTATCTTTATCATATAATTATGACATATTTGTCGGAAAGTTCATTATTTGATTTTGACGAATATGTTAGGGTAAATCAAGAATTTAGTGAAAATGTATTGCCGGCCAATTTAATTAGAGATAAAATAAAAAGTATGTTAGTTAATTCTTACTCATATATGGAAGAGACTCAATTGAAATCAATATCAAGTTCATTCAGCTTTATTAATAATAAAATTGTGTCGGAAGATTATAGTGGGGCTTTGACAGGAACATTTAAAGCGTTAGAAGGTTTTTTAAAGAAAGTTTTAACTAAAAGATTTAATTATATTCTGCAAGAAAAACAGACGTTTTCAATATTTGGTAAAGATAAAAATACGGGTATGTCAGTAATAGATAGAGATAAAAATATGACTACTAATGAAAAGGCTTGTTTGAATAAGTTATATAATATTTATAATGATAAAAGGAATGTTTATTTGCATAGCACCGTGGATCCATCCTTAATGACAATAATAGAAGATTATAAAGAAGCTGAAGATTTAAGAGATGAAATTTTAGAAAATATTGAGAATGCTTACAATATAATATTTTAAGAAAATTTTATGAAAGATTTAAAAATGTTTAAAGTTAATGAAGTTTATGATTATATATTGTTAACATCTAGTAGAGATATATATTATCTTTATGATGAGATCTTTGAATTAATAAAAACATTGAATAATGATAAAAATTCTATTCTAGTGGATTTGTTTTATAGAAATGGATATTCATTCAATCGTTTTGCTGAAGTTATTTTTAATGATAAAAATCCGATTTTAAGAATAGTAAATCCTAGAGATATACCTGAAGACATAAAAGAATGTTCCAAAAATTATTTTAAAGCCAATAGTGAATTATTAAATCAATCTACACTTTCTAGGGGTATTAAAAATTTTATTTTATCATAATAAAGAAGTGAGAAAATTTTGACACCTATTGACACCTACGAGGGCAGTTTTTGATAGTTTTAGAACGAATTTGGCAGGTGGTTGGGAAAACCGACCACCTGTCTTTTTTTATGCAAATTTTTGACACCTACAATGCACGAAATTGACACCTAATATTTTTTTGAAGGTAAAATCGAGTTAAATTTTGAAAAATAAAAAATCGCTAAATCCCTTTATATATAAGCAAAGCTTGCGTAAACTAAAGGATTTTAGCGATTTCTATTTATGGAGCTGCTGACGGGACTTGAACCCGTGACCTCATCCTTACCAAGGATGTGCGCTACCGACTGTGCCACAGCAGCATATTAAATTTTAATTCAGTTAAAAAAACTTTCCGATTAAATTATTTATTCGATAAAGCATAATAAATAATTTTAAAATTCTGTTTCTTCTCAAAAAGCGAACAACAAAAGTATAAATAAATTTATCGATTATGTCAACGATTTTATTCTCTTTTGTTTTCCATATTATACCTTTATTTGTTTAAAGGTTTATCCGTTAGTAACTAGTTTGCCGTCGCAATCATTTTTACTTTATTAGTTAGACGGTTATTTAGTATAAGCGTCGCATTCAGATTTTTTTAAAATCATTTTATTTAAAAGTATGATTGAAAGCGGTGCGGTTAATTTTCACAAGATATTATTTTGTTCTTAAATCGTCGCCGTCTATATTTAACAGGCAGGAATTTTCTTTTGCGCTAAGGCGTGATGTAATTCTTTGAGTGTATCTTTCTTCGAGCATTGAAAAATTGAGATTGCTGCTTACTATCGTATGTTTTTTATTTCTTATTCTGTCGTCTAATATACAGAAAAGGTATTCCACCGTTACATTTTTAAATATCTGCTCGCTTCCCAAATCGTCGATAATAAGCAGTTCAGGTTCGGTAAAAGGGGAGAGAGAACGGATACCCGATGACAGATGATAATCCAAAAATGCTTTATTCATAGAAAAAGCCGTCGTAAAATTGACGCTGCGTCCTTTTTTAAGCATTTCGTTGGCGACTGCGCTTAAAAGACAGCTTTTACCGACTCCCACTCCACCTACTATGAGATAGTTTAAAAAATCTGTTTCGGGGAACCTTTTACAGAAACCTTCCATGTGCTTATAAATTTTGGAAAGGGCTGCCGATTGCTTAACCTTCATAGAAGCTATTTTATTCATTTCAAAGGTAAAATCGAAACCTTGTTTTTTATTCTCTTTGATTTTATAATTTTTGATTTTCTGCAATACGCATTTACAAAGGGAGCCGTCTTTTTTTATTCCCTTGTCCTTGCAAAGAGAACAGTTGTATTTTACTTCGAGACTTTCTAAATCTATTCCCGCTTTTTTTGCGCAGGCGGCACGCTTTTTTTGGGCATTGTCGAGTTTCTTTTGACTTTCTTCGTTTTTCGATGTCATATTTGAAAGCAATGCTTCACGGTATGCGATATCGGCTTTTTTAAAATCGGTATTTTTATACGCCTTTTCCATATTTATGCGGACAAGATTTTTTCTTGCAAATAAATCGTTCTGCATTTCGCCGAGAATTATATCGGTAATTTTATCCATAATATTATTCCTCGCTGAGTTTATCTATATCATAGAAGAAACTTTCAAGTTCTTCTTTGGTGTATTCGTGTTTAATATAATTTTTCGAGTCTTTCTTTTTGCCGTCGGTAGTAATTTCCGAATTGAGTATATTGCTGTTTTGCGCTTTTTCAAGGGTAAATATTTTTTCGTCCTTGAATTTGGCAAGATAAAGATTCATTTGCCTGAAAGAGTGCGACTGACCTGAAACGGCTTTTGCTACATATTTTATAAGGTCTATACTGTGTCCCCATTCGTTGTGCCAGGTATTAAAGTAATCTCTGTCGGTTTGGGTAATGTTTCTTAAACTTCCGCTCAGCGAAATTATTTCCGAAATTACCTTATCTCTTTCGGCAAGTTTATTTATGTGAGAGTTTATGGCTTCGGTAGTTAAAAGACCGAGTCCGTAAAATTTATGAATTGCGTTATTCATTCCTTCGAGGGTTCGTATGCTTGTTTTGAAACAGTAAACGGAAATGGTAAAAAGTGCTTTTTCGTCAAAACCGAGTTCCAGCCACTTGGATATATAACTTTCGACGATATAGTCCAAAGATTCATAGTAAAGTCCGAGATTTTTATTAACGGTTTTTGCAATATCGTACATTTTATTGCGCTCTTTCATAAAGTCGGTTATTTCCTGAGATGTGAATAATCCCATTCTGTAATACTCGTCGAGTACCTTGTCGAGCTTTTCCATACTGCCTCTGTTTTTAAAAGATTTAGCAGTTAAAATTATTGCTTCCGAATTGTATCCCCAGTTTTTCGTCCATTTGATATAAAGTTGTTTGTCTTCAAAGTCGGGCGGAGATTTTTTACCTAATGCGGCAAGAACGGCTTTGACTTCTTCGGTAAGTTTTTCGTGCTCTTCTATCGTTTCGGTAACCGATTTAACGGTAGTTATTCCGTTTTTTGCCCAATCTCTTGCGACGGTTATAATGTAAGGGTATTTTACATTAGAACCTTTAATGCTTATGCAGTACTTTGCGATAAGAAGCATAGCGGCGATATCTATTTTCTGTGTTTCGATTAAATCGTAATAGGTATTGTATTCGGTTGGCGTTATCATTCTTTCGGGGAACATTTCTTGAAGTTCTTTATTGAATTCGGAATATTTGGACGCCTTATATTTTTTAGGTTCTGCTTTTGCGCTGAGTATCGGGATATATCTGACTTCGAGTGGATTTTTGGAAACTATTTCCACAAGACCGAGTTCCTTCCAAAAGGTAAAGGCTTTATAGACATCGTCTATTTCCATATTGAGTTCTTCCGCAAAGCTTTGTATGTTATTGTCTTTACCTTCGGTTACATTGCACATTAAAAGTCCGTAAAGATACACTCGAACCTGGTCTCCCGTTGCCTTCGGAAGATAATCGGATATAAAAATATTGTCAACCATTGTTGAACCTTTGATTAAATATTCGTTAGAAAAGGTACACAGACTCATAAAAATTTCTCCTGCATATTGATAAATATTTAATATAATGTTATAATAAAAATCAATACGGATACTTTTTGGTATCTTTTATGTAGTATCGAAATATTTTTTTATATACCGGATTTAAATATCGGTAAAATATAGTATAACATAACCGAGAAGGAAATCAAAGAAATTTAACGAATTACTTTGAAGTGTGATTTTATTAAATCCAAATTCGAAGAATATAATTTCCGTGTCGATTACGGCATCATCGTGAATTATTACGGGCAACTTAACAGAAGGGATATATAATGGAACTCGAAACGGGAACGCTTGCAAGCGGAAGCAAAGGAAATTCAATATTCATAAGAAAAGGTCGTGACTGTATAATTTGCGACCAGGGACTCAGCGTCAAAGAATTTCTGACGAGAGCAAAAGGAGTAGGAATAGAAAGGGTTTCCGCCATAATAATCACGCACGAACATACAGACCTTATAAAAGGAGTCGAGGCTCTTTCGCAAAGTTATAATATTCCTGTTTTCGTGCACGAGAAGGCTTTTAAAAGCTTTATGGAAAGGGTAGCGGATAGAAAGAGGCTTAAAGTCAGAACCTTCGGGGACTCACCTTTTTATTTCAGGGATTTTAAAATTACTCCTTTCCGTATTCCGCACGATACCGTCTATCCCGTAGGGTTTACGGTAGAGGACGGCAGAGAAAAAACCGCCGTCGCAACAGATTTAGGAAAGGTTACGGAAGGGGTTATGGAAAATCTTAAAGGCTGCGACTCAGCGGTTATCGAAACCAACCACGATATAGAACTTTTGAAAAGCGGAGTGAAATATCCCGAAAAACTTAAAGAAAGAATACTTTCCGACTTCGGCCATCTTTCGAACGAGAGCGGTGCCGGCCTTGCGGCGGAACTTATCAAGCAAGGGACAAAGGCTGTAATGTTCGCTCACCTGAGCGAAGAAAACAATACGGAAATTCATGTCCGTTCGGCATACGGCAAAATTTTCGAAGAAAATAAAATAAAAGAAGACGATGCGGAAATTCAGATAGCGTTGCAGAAAAAACCTTGTAATTTCGGGAGGATTTATGGCAAAAGACAGTAGAAAAATTCCGTCTTTTACAATCAAAAGCGCAGGCAATACTCTTTCTTGCGCCTCTTTGATTTTGCTTGCCGTAAGTCTTGTTCTCGGGATTATAGCCGTTATGGAAGCTCTTTCCGACGGCGGATTTGAAAATCTTAACCAAAATCTTTCTTCTCAGAATTACGGCACATTGACCGAGTGGATTTCTTTAATCGCACCGCAGTTGGTTTTTGCGTTAACGGTTTTCTGGTTCATAAAAAAATATAATATAGATTTACATAACGGACTTAAACTTAATTTTAAAATTCCGTTAATTACCGCCGTTGCAAGTATAGTTCTCGTTTTTTGCTGTCTTTATGTAGGGGAACTATTAAATATGGCAATTTCCGAAATCCCGGGCATAAGCAATATGGAAGAAAATCTTAACACTGCTTTTTATTTCGATGAAGGTTGGAAGTTCGCTTTGGCGGTTGTTTTTGTCGGAATTTTTCCTGCAATAGGAGAGGAAGTATTGTTCAGAGGAGCGGTGCTTTTCGGACTCGCTAAAAAAAATAAATTTATGGCTGTTTTCTTTTCGGCTTTTCTGTTTGCACTTATGCACGCAAATCCCGTTCAGTTTTTTTATCCTTTCGTAATGGGTTCGGTTATGGCTTATGTCGATATCGTCTCGAACTCTATTTTTCCGTCCGTTATAATGCATGCTGTAAATAATATTTTCGTTTTGTTTATGTCTTACTTTAATGTGCCTGTTACTTCGGGATTTTTATTCAGCGTTATCGCAGGTTTTGCGTCCATTGCAATTATTATCGCAGTTCTTTGGCTTTTGACTCTTTATTATCTGAAAAGGGTAAAAGCTAAATTTCCGGAAAAATTCTATAATATTTCAAATAGCGAACAAAAAAGCCTTTCTTTCGGAGACGAATTTACTTTATATGAAGAAGGCTCTTATATCGTAAAAAAAGAAGGGGTAAACAGAAAAGAAAAAAATACCGTGAAAAAAGAAAAGGATATAGCCCACCTCAGCGGTAAAAGCAGGCCGAGCGCAATACTCGATATATTGTTTTACGACTACGATATAAAGGAAAAGGCAGATAAAGGAGTTCTTTATCTTTCCGAAGACGAGGCTGCAATTGCCGTAAATTCCGCACTTGCAGAAATATCGGATACCGATAATAATGATTCCGAAAAAAACATTAATTATAAACCGGCTTACAACGACGAGATTTTACAGCACGACGCTCTTTTGAAATCCAATAAAAAAAGATACAAAGAAAAACTTTTCGAAGAAAGCGAAAAAAAGAAAGAAAACAGTTTCGGCGGTTTTGTGTTTGCGACAATAATACTTCTCGTTCAGTTCATACTCGGGACTGTTTCTCTTTTGTAGGTGACTTATGTTGACGGAAGAAGAAAAATTATTTCTTAAAGAGAAAAGATATGTTCTTTCTGTTCAGAAAGCGGCTTTGCTTTTCGGTATCGCTCTTTGTGCAATTTATCTTGTTCAGATTTTATTGATAGGCGTCGTTTATGCATACGCTTTCTTTGCCCGTATTTCCGCAGAACTTATTACCGGCAGCCAGGTTTTTCTCTGGATACTTATAATAAGCAATCAGATTGTTTTTATTTCGGTTACGATTCTGTATTCGAGAATGAACGGCGTCAAGTTAAGAACTTCGCTCAGAATTCACTGCAATATGAGTTATCTCAAACTTTTATTTTTAATCATAATTACTATTGTCTGTATTTACTGTCTGGGAACCATTAATTACGCATTCGAAAAAATAGTTTCGGGTTTTGTTTCTTCGGTGACTTTAACGGTCAATACTCCGCTTATAAACACTCCGACAAGAATAGTTACCGCTTTTATAGTTATGGGCTTGCTTGCGCCGATTTGCGAAGAATTTCTTTTCAGGGGAGCCTTGCTTTCCGGGCTTTCGGGAAAAGGAAAACTTTTCGGAGTACTTTTTTCCTCCCTTATGTTCGCAGTTATGCACGGAAATATTTATCAGCTTTTTTATCAGTTTCTTTTAGGTATCGTACTTGCCTTAATTACTCTTTCTTCCAATACCATTATTGCGCCTATAATTATTCATTCTTTAAATAATATACTCGCTCTCGCTTTTGACATCTTCTCTTACAATCCGTATACTTCGGTTCCGATTTTGGTTGTTTATCTTATAGCAGGTATAATATTTGTACCCTTGCTTGTTATTGTTTATATTTTTATATGTAAAAAGGAAAGCGAAGGTCTTTTTAAAATTAACAAAAAAACTAATCCGAAAAAAAACAAAAACGAAAAATCCGATAACAAGAACACCGAAAAGGAGATTTCGGACAATGCCGAAATCATTTATCTTCAAAACGGCGAAAATATCGACAGCGAAACATTTTCCGAAATACAAGCAGGTTTTACGGAAAGACAGAACGGCTCGAATACCGTTTTTGAAAATCAGGATTTGAAAATCGATGCGGAAAAGGATATTTCCGTAAAGGACAATTCTTCCGAAAGTCAGAATAAAAAATCTTCTGAAAATTCCGATATTTACGAAGATATAAAAAAAGAATTTTATTCCTTGAAAGAAGATGGGGAAAAAACCAAAAAAACTTTTAAAGAAAGAATAAAAGTTTTCAAAGAAAAAATTTCCGATATTTTAGACAAACTATATTTCAAAAATTATATTTCCGATAAGCAGCTTATCGAAAACTATAAACAATTTATCAAAAAAGTATCTGAAATATGTTCCGAAAAAGAAGTACAGGAGTTTATACAAAATTCAAACGACGAAAGCGGAACGGAAAACAAGGGTAACGAAAAACCGACGGACAGCAAGTCAAAGATTAAAAGACTTTTCGGCTTTTCCTTTTCCAAAAGAAAATCTTCAAAAAAAACCGACGGTCATATTCAGAAATTATTTACCTTTAAGGGAAAAGAACTTTGCTTTGAAAATTTAGCTTTCATAAGCGAAGATGAAATCAGACACCTTATACTCAACGATTTGAAAAGATTCGAGAAGGTAACCGACGATATAGGATTTAAAAATTTCGTCGCTGTTTTGGAAAATAAAATTTCCAATGTTATTTTAACTACGGGATTTGCTATAATAATATTGATAATAAATACCGTTTTATCGTTTAAGTGAGGCGTATATGTTCTTAAAAAGCAAAAAATTCAGTACGGGAATAATTTATCTTACGGTACTCATTTCACTTACTTTGGTAAGAATACTGTTTACCGCAATCAACTATTCCGATAATTTTTCAGACCTTCTTTTCACATTTCTTTCGCAGATTATCTGTATGGGAATAATACCTTTGATTTTGTATTTTGCTTTCAATTACCGAAATAATTTATACGATACCAATATCAGAATGAAAAATTCTTTCGGATATAAAAAATCCGATAACCGTCAGGCTGTACTTATTACGGTCATAATAGCAATAACTTTTATATTCGTCACGAGAGCGGTTAGTATTTTCAATTCCGTTATAATTAATCTTATAGGTTTTGTTCCGACAAGCGGACCTTCCGTCATTTATTCGAATATAGGAGACCTTTTTATCGACCTGATTTTCACGGCGGCTCTTCCTGCCATATTCGAGGAGTTTACCCACAGGGGCGTGCTTCTTTCGGGACTTAAAGATGAATGCGGAGAGAGAAACGCTATTATAATTTCCGCCTTGCTCTTTGCTCTCATGCATCAAAATATTCAGCAATTTTTGTATACTTTTGCAGGCGGACTTGTTTTGGGATTTTTAACCGTTACCCTTAAAAGTATTTATCCTGCAATGTTTATCCACTTCTTCAATAATGCATGGTCTGTTTTAAGTTCCTACTCTTCGCAAAAGGGCGGAATTATTAATTTTATAGAAAACTTCTTCTTTTTATATTCCGAAATTTTCGGTTACGCTCTTATGATAATCGTTTATCTTTTAGCATTTTATCTGACATACAGATACTTAAAAAAATCATATTTTCATTACAAACTCAATAATCCTTTCGTTTTAAGGGTGCGCTATTCGAAGGAATTGAATCTTGCTTTGAATTCGCCGTTGTACGCAGCCGTTTTACTTGGCGCTCTTTCTACGGTATTCACTCTTGTGTGGGGGATATTGAGATAAAAAGATATATTAAATTATTTAACGATATACGGTATAAACAGTCGTATTTATATTTTTTAAATTTTAATCTATATATCTGTTTTGCAAAGTAAATCCGTACATGGATTTTTAGTAAGTCAGTTAATATTAAAAAAATAACGGGTATTTAACGAAAAATTATAAACGGAAAAATAAGTACTAAAAAATGCGTTACCGAACAAAAGAAGAAAGGAGAAAAAAATGAAAATCAGAATACTTGCCGTCGGAAAACTTTCCGACAGTTTTTTCAAAGAAGCCTTTGAAAATTATGCCAAAAGACTTTCGAGATTCTGCACCCTTACCG
>CALVZZ010000062.1 GCA_944372715.1 uncultured Clostridia bacterium
TATTAATAGGATAAGTATAGGTGTTCAGAGCTTAGATGATAGTGTATTAAAGCTCATAGGAAGAAGACATAATAAAAGTCAGGCAATACAAGCAATAAAGATGGCAAAAGATGTTGGCTTTAAAAACATTAATGTTGATTTATTGATTGGAATAACTAAAAATGAAAATATAGAAAAAGAAATAGAATTATTAAAATCCTTAGGGGTAACTCATATTTCTTGCTATATGTTAATTTTAGAAAAAAATACAATTTTATATAATGATGTAAAAAATAATAAGGTCAAACTTTTAAGTGAAGATGAAAGTATAGAGCAATATAACGAGTATTTGAAAACATTAAGAAAATATGGTTTTAAAAGGTATGAAATTTCTAATTTTTGCTTAAAAGGTTTTGAATGTAAGCATAATATTAACTATTGGGAGTGTGGAGAATATTATGGCTTTGGTGTTTCGGCGCATTCATATATTGACGGCGTAAGATATTTTAATACCGATAATATTTTAAAGTATTTAGACAATTTTAATAATAAAGTATACGAAAAATTAACTGACAAAGAAAAAATTGAAGAACTAATAATGCTTGGGTTAAGAATGACTAAAGGTGTAAATTTGTTATCATTAAAGTCATTAGGATATAATATATTAGAAAATAAAAATGCTTTAAAGATGCTTTCACTAAACCTTATAAAAATTAATAAACGAAGATTATATATAACATACAAGAATTTTGGTATAGCAAATCAAATTATTTTAAAATTAATTTAAAATCACCACTAGTGGTGATTTTTTTATTTATAATATACTGCACTTTTTTGTTTTTTTACATTTTGTATGGTTCATTCTTATTTTAATAATAATATTTTTAGTTATATTCATATATAAACAAACAAATTTTAAAAAAATACTTTACAATTCCATGTTATTGTGATATAACAATAATCGTTAAACAATTTTGTTTAACGGGAGCGTAAAATTGAACTTAGATGAAGTTGTAAAATTAAATGAACTTTTTGATGTTTATGGGGAACTTTTAACCTCTTATCAAAGAGATGTTTTATCTGACTTTTTAAAGTTTAATTTATCTTTTAGTGAAATTGCAGAAAACAGAAATGTAAGCAGGCAAGCAGTATTCATTGTTTTAAATAAGTGTATAAAAAAACTAGAAGAATACGAGAAAAAAGTAAGAGCAGTAAAAATTAGAAATGATTTTAATAATAAAATTTCTGAGAGTATTAAACTTTTAGAAATGGGAGATATAAAAAATGCTCTTATTAATTTAAAAGAGGAGGTTTAATGGCACTTTTTTCAGGATTAAGCGAAAGATTATCTCATATTTTTAGCAAGATAACAAAAAGAGGAAAACTTACTGAACTTGAAATAAAAGAAGCTATGAGAGAAGTTAGAATTGCTCTTTTAGAAGCTGATGTTAATTATGTTGTTGTAAAAAACTTTATTAAAAATGTTTCTGAAAAAGCTGTTGGTGAAGAAGTTTTAAAAAGTTTGACTCCTGCTCAACAAGTTATAAAAATTGTCAATGAAGAGCTAACGGCATTGATGGGCAGTACAAATTCTAAGCTTGCAGTAAGCTCTAAACCACCAACTATAATTATGATGTGTGGTTTGCAGGGTGCTGGTAAAACAACAATGTGTGCAAAACTTGGCTATTATTTGAAAAAAAGTGGTAAAAAACCTTTGCTTGTTGCTTGCGATATTTACAGACCAGCTGCAATAGATCAATTAAAAGTTGTTGGAAAACAAGCTGGATGCGAAGTTTTTGAAAAAGGAATGCAAAATCCTGTTAAAACTGCAAAACAAGCTGTTGACCACGCATTGAAGCAAAATTTAGATACGGTTATTATAGATACAGCAGGTAGACTACACATCAATGAAGAATTGATGAAAGAACTCGCAGACATTAAAAAAGAATTAAACCCAACGGAAATTTTGCTTGTCGTCGACTCAATGACGGGACAAGATGCTGTAACGGTTGCACAAACTTTCAATGAAAAATTAGATATTTCAGGTGTAATTTTAACTAAATTAGATGGCGATACAAGAGGTGGTGCGGCATTATCAATTAAGGCAATTACAAACAAACCAATTAAGTTCAGTGGAATTGGTGAAAAGATTGGAGATTTAGAACCTTTTTACCCAGATAGAATTGCCAATAGAATTTTAGGTATGGGTGATGTCCTAACATTAATTGAAAAAGCCCAAGAAGCTGTAAGTGAAGAAGAGGCGAAAAAATTAGAGAAGGCATTTAAGGAAAACTCATTTACTTTTGAAGATTACTTAGCTCAGATTGAAAATATGAAGAAAATGGGAAATCTTAAAGATGTGATTTCAATGATACCAGGACTTAGCTCTAAACTTAAAAACGTTGACATTGATGAAAATCAAATAAAACGCAATAAAGCAATTATACAGAGTATGACACCAAAAGAAAGAAGAAATCCAGATCTAATCAAGTCTAGTCAACGAAAGAGAATTGCAGAGGGAAGTGGGACAACAATTCAAGATGTAAACACTCTTCTTCGTCAGTTTGAGCAAACAAAAGAAATGATGAAAATGATGAAAAATAAGAAAGGAATAAGGGGATTATTCGGTTGATATATTCCTAAGCAATTAGGTTAATATATAAAATTTTTAAGGAGGATAAAATGGCAGTAAAAATCAGATTAACAAGACTTGGAGATAAAAAGTCACCTTTTTACAGAGTTGTTGTTGCAGATTCAAGGTCACCAAGAGATGGAAAATTTGTTGATATTGTTGGAACATACAATCCATTAACAAATCCAGCAGAAATTAAAATTGATAATGAAAAAGCAACAAAATGGTTAAATAATGGTGCTATTCCAACAGATACTGTAAAAGATTTACTTGTTAAAAGTGGCGTTATTAAAAAGGAGAACTAATTGGAAAAGCTTGTAGAATACATTGTTAAAAATCTAGTTGACCACCCTGAAGATGTTGAAGTTTCTTCAAAGGTTGATAAAGATGCTGTAATTATAAATGTCAAAACAAATGAAGATGACATCGGAAAAGTTATTGGCAAAAATGGTAAAATTATAAGCAGTATAAGAACAATAGTTAAAAGTTTAAGTATAAAATCTCATAAAAAATATATTGTT
>CALVZZ010000063.1 GCA_944372715.1 uncultured Clostridia bacterium
CCAAATTTATATTTAAAAAATTCATCTATTGGCCCTGTATAAATTACTTTTTGATATTCAACATTTTTCAGACTTTCAAAACTCGTATTCAAAAGCACATCAGTTCCATCAAGTAATTTTTCTATAAGCTGATTATAACCACCTATAGGTATTCCCTGATATCTATCATTAAAATAATTGTTGTCATATACAAATCTTAAAGGTAATCTTTTAATTATAAATGGTGGTAAATCTTTGCAATCTCTTCCCCATTGCTTTTCTGTATAACCTTTTATGAGTTTTTGATAAACATCTTTACCCACCAAATTTATAGCTTGTTCTTCCAAATTTTCAGGATTTTCTTTAAAAAATTCTTTTCTTTGGTTTTCTATTATTTGTTTTGCTTCCTGTGGTGTTTTAATTCCCCACATTTTACTAAATGTGTTCATATTGAACGGCATATTATATATTTCATTTTTATAAACAGCTATTGGAGAATTTATATAATTGTTAAACTCAACAAATTTATTTACATAATCCCAAACCATTTTATTGCTGGTATGAAAAATATGAGCACCATATTTATGTACATTTATATCTTCTATTTTATCACAGTATATATTCCCACCACTATGAGTTCTTTTATCTATAACTAAACATTTTAAACCTTTATTTTTTAATTCATAGGCACAAACAGCTCCAAATAATCCTGCGCCAACAATTAAATAATCATATTTCATAATCCCCCCAACAAAAAATTATAAATTAGTATCTTTAATTTTAATTCTTTGAACTTGTTTAATTTTTAAATTTTTGTTCTTCTTTAACCAAGATATATAAATACCACATAATCTTTCTGCTAAAAAACCACTAACTCTGTATTCTCTAGTATTATAATCTTCACAAGGATAAGCTTTTTCGTGTTTTTCCAAAATGTCAAATAACCACTCGCAATACTTGTTAAAAATTTCTTTTTTCATAACAAACATATTACAAAAGTAAGCAAAACCCGATCTCATATATCTTTTTGCAGTTTTATACATTTCTGGGTAGTCAGATTTAATAACATTTAAACAAAAATCCAAATCTCTGATATGATGCCCATTTGCAGTTTTGTAATGATAATAGTTTGAAACACAAAATGACCTTTTGGGAACAATGACATCGTATTTATAAACAAAATTTTCTATGTTATCTTCTGTAAGCCCAAATTTTTTTATGTTTTCTTCCGTTACTTTTTCCATTTTCACATCAACAAAAGGCAATCTGCAAAATTTTTTATCTGCAAAAGACAAATATCTTCTATAATGAAAAAATCCATAATATTCCGAATCTAAATTTTTCCAAGCCCAATATTGCGCCGTCAATTCACAATATCTTTTATTTTTTTCAGAAATATTATCCCCAACATTGTCATACAAACAATTTTCTATTTTATTTTTTGCTAACGAAGTTCCAACTTGTATTGGTCTAACAAATTTATTTCTCATTGTTAAAGATGGTTTATGGCAAGATATTAATATGTTTATTTTATCCACTTTATTTCTCCTTAATTTTTTACTAATTAATTTTCAACCTTTTCATCAAGGTATGTAGCTTGTACATCAGCCATATGGAATAAAAGAGCAATTGGATATTTATAAAAAACATTTTTAATTGAATAACCACCCTTAACTCTTGAATCAAACTCTCCCATATGCCAATTGATAACCATAGCTTCTTCTCTTGTAAGTTTCATAAATCCACTTATTATATACACAGATTTTTCACCGTGGCCATAAGGTAAAGCATCATCAACAACATAGTATGGTTTTTGTACCCATTGTCCATCAACCTTAACATTTTTTACATCTTCTTTATAATTATTAACTTTACAAATATCGTGCAACAAAGCACAAATTGTAGCACTTTCTAAACTAAACTTCTCTTGCCATCTTTCACCATATTCACTTTCCAAAAGTTTAATAAATCTTTTAAAAACCTTTATTGTATGGTCACAAAGTCCACCTTTATAATTAGAATGAAAAGTTGTACTTGCTGGCGCTTGAAAAAAATCACTTTTTTCAAGGTAAGAAAGCAAATTATCTGCTCCTTCTCTATCAATATTATAAAAAAGTTCAATAAAATCTTCTTTTGTATATTCCATAAATTCTTTATATAATATAAACAAATAAATGTCAAATGTTTTATGTTAAATTGACTTTTAGTTAATTTTATAGTATTATATTCGACATATGAGAGTTTGTAATTTAAGTTCTGGGAGTGATGGAAATTTAACATATATTGAATGTGGTGAAACGAAAGTATTAATTGATGATGGGCTTTCTTTAAAAGAAACGACAAAACGCCTTTGTTTATTAGGAGTTAGCCCTGTTGAAATTAATGCTGTTTTAGTTACTCACGAACATACAGATCACATCAAAGGCATAGATAATTTATGTTCAAAGTATAACATTCCTGTATATGTTCATAAAGACGGATTGATTTCTTTAAAAAGTAAAATTACAAAAAATATAAAAATAATTCCGTTTGATGATTTTGATTTTGAAATTGGGAATTTAGGTGTACAATCTTTTGCTATTCCACACGATGTTGAAAGATGTAGTGGTTATAATTTATATGAAAATAATAAAAAAATAAGTATTTTGACAGATTTAGGACATACTACAACTGAGATTGTTAATAATCTTGCTGGCAGTACCCTTGTTTATCTGGAAGCAAACCACGATGTCAATCTTTTAATGAACAATCCTAAATATCCATATTCGCTTAAAAAAAGAATTTTGGGAAATTTTGGACATTTATCAAATGAAAGTAGTGCAAAAGTAATATATCAACTTTTACAAAATGGAACAAAACAAATTGTTTTATCACATTTGAGTAAAGAAAATAACTCTCCCAACACAGCTTATGAACAAGTTGTAAATTATCTGCAAAATAGAGGTGTTGAAGAAGGGGTTCACATTAAAATTGATGTTGCAACAACCAATCCAGGTGCAATTTTTAAACTATAAAACTGCTAGCATAAGGAGAATTATGAAAGCAGTTTTTTTATTTATTATTTTTTCTTTTGTTAACCTTGGTCTTTGTGGTTGTAATTTTATGACAACAGCAGATTCAACTGTTGATATGACTCCAGGGCTGATTAAAGTTTCAGAAAATTTACCCACAACAGAGGTTGTTAATGCCGTAAAAAGTGCAGTTGTAGGTATAACTGCAACCTTATCCGATGGTTATAGTGTTGGAAGTGGTGTAGCAATAGCACCCGATGGCTACATATTAACAAATCATCACGTTGTTGAAGGTGCAAACAGTTTAAAAGTTTATTTAGCAAACAATACTGATGCAAAAGCAAATACATTATGGAGTGATAGCGCATTAGATTTGGCAATCATTAAAACAAATATAAATATTCCTTATCTTGATACATCACCATCAAGCAATTTAAAAGTAGGAGAAGATGTTATAGCAATTGGCACGCCTTTAACATTGCAATTTAAACACACAGTTACAAAAGGCATTATAAGTGCTTTAAATAGAAGTTTGGAAATTTCAAATTTAGGTGGAACAACAACTTTAATGCAAAACCTTATACAACACGATGCAAGTATAAATCCAGGTAATAGTGGTGGTCCACTTATTAATTCATCTGGAAAAGTTGTAGGCATAAACACACTTAAAGCATCTGATGCAGAAGGAATTGCATTTGCTATTCCTATTGAAGTTGCAAGTGCAATAACAAACAGAATTGTTCAAAATGTTAATAATAAAGTTCCAAGTTTAGGAGTTTTTGCCTATGATGTGGAATTGGCAAAATTTACAAACAAAACACAATTCAATTCAGGTGTTTATGTTGAAGATGTTAAACAAAACAGCATTTTTGACAATGCTGGAATTAAAAATGGAGATATCATTATAGAAATAAATGACACACCATTAAATTCAATGATTGATTTTAGAAAATTACTCTACTCTTTAAACGATGGAGATGAAATTTCTTTAAAAATTTTGAGAAAGGACGAAACACTTATTTTAAGAACAAAAATTGAGTGCAAATAAAAACACGGAAAAGAAAATTTGCAGAGCAAATTTTCAAAACTGCTATGCAGTTTTAGAGCAGGGATTACCCCTGCTCTTTTCCGTGTCCTTCTTGTAAAAGTTTATTTTCTTTTTTTCTTGCAATGCTTTTTCTCACATTATAAACATCAACCATACACTTTGCAACAATTTTTGCATTTTCTGACAATATATCAAAATTAGCTTCTGGATCGGCACTGTTCGTACAAGCTTTTAACTCATAATATGCTTCATTGATTTCTATTGAAGACCCAATGTCAAAAATTTTCTTTGTTGCGTCAGCCAGCTTATTAAAATTTTTCATACCTATTTTATTGGCGAACTTTAATCTATCTTCAGACATTCTACATTCAATAATGTCCTGCAAATTTTCATCTAAAAAGTCTTTTAATAAAGGGAAAGCTTTACTATAATCTGATCTAGTAAATTTTGCATTACCAATAGAAAAACCATCTTGTTTACATAAATCATAAACCTTTAAAGCAAGATAATCATTTATAACTTCATTTAGTGGAGTATATCTTCTTGAAGTGTCTTCATAACTATCAAATCCTATTTTTGTATCAACAATATAACCATTAATCTGTAATATATCAGATTCTATAATGTGGTTCATTTCGTGAATTAATGCACTTGTATCTAAATTAAAATATTGAGGCGTAATGCACAGACAATGAATTTCATTCTCTTTAGAATGCATAGCATACATACATCCAACAGTATTAAAATTATCAATTACAAAATTTTGAAGCATTGTGGTAAACAATATATTCGAACCCATAATTGGTGATTTTTTAATAATTTCAACTCCGTGCTGAATATAAGGACAGGATTTTGAAATTTTGATATTTGCCATCATCTTTATATAATCATAGCCATCATAAAGACTTTGCTCTCCAAAAAATTTAATAAGCTCTGGATTTTTTTTAAAACTTTTGTATTTTTCACCTTCAAATCCCAAAGCTTTGTACAATTTAATTCTTTGCTCAATATCATATTGCGTAACAAAATCATCATTTTTTTCTAAAATATCTTTAAATGTTTCAATAAGATTGATTTTATCCTTATTATTTCTTAAATCTATGTTTCTTTTAGTAAAAATGTAATTTAAAATAAATTCATCTATTTGCGCATCTCTACTATTTGATTTTTCAAACATATCAGATTCTAAATCATTAAAAGTTTTTTCTACAGAATCAAGCACTTCATCCCAGCCTTCATAAGTTTTTTGATAATATTTATACCAAGTTTCACTCATTTCTCTTAATTTTATATGCAATTCTCTAGATATCTTTTTATCTTTTAATGCCGACAACACAAATGCACGATATTGTTCAAAAGCTGGTTTTGGTTCTGGAAATTTTTTTAAATCAAGTGCATCTAGAAGATATGCCAAATTTTTAGCCGACCACACTGACAACCTTCTGCCTCCGTTTTTTACATCAGCAATCATTTCAACAAATGTTGTATATAAAAAATCTATATTAGAATGAATATTATAGGTTGAAAAAAAATCTCTGACTACATTTTTTTTAAGCTCTTTAAAATGAGAAACAATAGAAGAGCCTGTGGAATATTTATACAAAGGCGAAAATTCACCCAAAAATAGATAAGTTGTATTTTTTAATCTATTCGTAATACGCTCTCTATACTTTTCTCCATAAAACTTGACAAAGTATTCAATACATTGATCTAATTTTCCATCTAGTGGATTAAAAATATCAACATCACCAACAACATATTTAAGCATTTTCGACACTCCTTATAAGATTGGTGAACTCATAAAAATTAACGGGAAAACTATTATTTCCGTAAAAATTATATTTTTTACCATCTTTGTCTATGTGAACTTCATATTTTAACCCGTCTACAACCATATCATTTTCATATTATTCTTTCCAAGAAGATACAATTCGTAAAAGCACACTAGCAAATTTATCAATGTTAATATTGTAGCGTACCGAATTA
>CALVZZ010000064.1 GCA_944372715.1 uncultured Clostridia bacterium
ATACTAATTAAGTATTTTACAACTTAACCGGGTGTATCAGCAACCTTGCGTGTCTTCGCCAGTCATACATAGTCAATTATATGCTAAACATGCCAAAAAATCAAGCATTTTTTAATTTGTGCAAAAACAATTTTTTGACGTGTAGATTTTTTTGAAATTGCACAATTAATGTGCTGTTAGTTTTAAAAGAATATATAATATCTTCTTAAGCAATTTGTTTATTATTATAGCATGTATTGAAAACGAAAAATTATTGAAAATTACAAATCGACTATTTTTCTATTAAATCAATGCATTTTTTATTTTTGTTTTAGTCTATTATCTTCTCTAGTCATATGAATTTTCCTTTCTCTGTAAGCAAAATATATTATAGATTATCCACACGCCTTTATAAACAGTGAGGTGTTACATTTCAACTTTAAATTAACATTTTTAGATTGTTTGTCTATTTCGGTAGTGTATTAGTAGCCTCAAATATAGTTAGTAAAAAAAGAAAATCCATTAGTTACATAAATTCTTCTGGATTTTCAAAATTTAAATTATTCTTTAAATACTATGTGAAACTGATTCTTCATTAGCTTCAATTATTGATTCATCATCCATTGCTTTTGCTTGTTTTCTCATTTGTAATAATTGTTCTATAGTAAGTCCTCTTAATTCAGCTTCTTTTATATCAGCCTGATTTTGTGCTTCTTGTTGCACTCTATCAACAATATCTTTTTGATATACATAAGATGGAGCTTTCGCGATTTGATCTAAATTATGCTCAGCATCTGCCATGACATAATTAGGTATGTCAGTTTCTTTATGCTTTTCACCACTAAGAGCTCTAATTTGTTGAACAATTTCTACTTTTTTATTTTCATAACTTTGTTTTTCGCGTTCCATTTCTGCTTTTGCTTCTTTAATGCTTTCCTTTAATTTAGGTATTGCTTGTTCAGAGATATGAATCTCTTCTTTACATCTTTTTAAACCAGCTTGTAATGCCTCTAGGCTATAGAAAGGAACACCATAACTATGACTTATACCTAAAAGGTTTTCGCTTTGAGATTCATACCATCCAATTATTTCCTGATATATTTTGTTTTCTTTTTCATCTATACAAGTATTTAAGTCTGCAATTTTCCATTTTGTATCTCTAGTTTTAAAGATTTTTTTTGATAGTTTGTTTCTTTGCTCAACTAAACTTTGTAAGTGTTCTAATTCACCACCGCCTATTTTATCAGTATGTTGTTGTAAAAATCCCATATCAACTTCTGAACTATTCGCACTATAATACATACTATATTTATCAACTAATTTTGATAGTTTTTGTGGTGTAAATTGTTCGTTAAAACTTGCTTTTGCTTGTTCAAAAGAACCTTCAAATTCTTGAACAGCTTCCATTAATTTATCTGGATTACTTATTTCTTTAGTTTCCGGATCGTAATATTTAGTTAATATTTTTTCTAATGCGATGGATAATTCATATCCTAAATACATTCTACATTTAATTTGGCTTTGTTCATTAGAGATTCGACCATAAGCGGTTAACAAATTAGCCATTTGTTGTGCTTTTTCTGGATCTGATGCAACAGATGCTTCAAGTTCTGTAAATGCGGCAATAGGATCTCTCATCATTTCTATTTTTTGCGCTAAATAACGACTTTCTTTTATTTCAGAAGATAATTGTTGTTTAATTTCTTGTGATGACATCGCTTTGATTTGTTCTTGCTGTTTTCTAGTTTCTTCTATTTGTATTTTAAGTTTTGCAAATACACCCCAACGATTATTAACATCATATCTACTTATTTCTTCAATAAGTTGTCGTCCTCTATAAATAACCATTTCTCTTTCATTACCAGAAAGATTGCCAAATTGAACTATAAGTTTTTCTCTTTCTGCTTTTAATTGAGAGAATCTTGCTTTTTCTTGTTCTTCTCTTGCTTGAATTTCTCTAATTTTTAGTTCTAATTCTTCTATTTTGCCTTTTTTGAATTCTTCTATTTCAGCATCTGACATTGCTTGTATTCTTGAATAAGCAGGTAGAGTTACAAGGCTTCGTAATGCTTCAACTTTTTGGCGAACCATTTTTAATTGATATTCCGCTTCTTGAAATTCTTTGTCTCTAAAATTTACTGTTCTAAAAAATCCAACTCTTTGTGTTGCTAATTGATATTCTTTTTCTAAACTCTCAAGCTCTGTGTTAAGCATTGATGTAAATTCTTCTTTAGTCATTTTTGTTGGTCACCTCATTTAACTTATTCAATAAATCTTCTATTTCTTCCATTGATAATTGGGAAAATAGTTTTTCTAATTCTTCTTTGCTTAAAGACAAGATTTTTTATAAATTTCTGTTGGCATTTGATTCATTCATATAATATCATTCCTTTCTTTACACAAACCTCAAAGGTTATACTGCTTAAATCAAGAGCTATAGTTTTATAAGATTTAGCATAACTTTACATGATAAGTATATATTTTTTTTACCCTTTTGTCTACATTTTTTTCCTTTTTTTTCGTTTTTTACAATATAAACGCACAAAATGTGGACAAAATTCTAACGTTAAATAATGCAAAAAAAAGATTGTTAAAATATCGCAAAAAAACAAAGCACGCTAAATGCGTGTTTTATTATATAAAGTAAAGTTAAAAACTAATGTGTTTTTAATATTTGAGTTATATATTTATAATTCATTATTACTTTTTAAATACCAATATTGCTTTTGCTGATCCTGTAATTGAAATGGTTACTAATTCATAACCATCTAGCAACATTTCATTGGCTTTTTCTTCTATTTTTCGCGCCATATCATTTGCTCTTGGAGAATATTCTATAACAACTGTTTTATACATTTTAGTTCCGCCTTTCTTTTTTTGATAAAACAAACTAGTTATCTTGCAATTCTTTAATTAGTTCGTAAACATATTTGTATTGTTTTTTACTAATTTTTTTAACTTTATCAATCGCATTAACTACGCAGTTACCATTATATTCTTTTATCATTTCTATGTCTTGCGTTCCATCGCCAATTACTTCAATTTTAGATGGTTTTTCTAACTCTTCTATAACTTTAATTGCTTTTGCCTTGTTTGTGTTTTTATTTATGATTTCAACTTTTGGCATTTTTCCTTTTCTATTTATTAAATACGTCGTGACTAAATCTGTATTTTTTATTATATTAAATACGCCTGTTGCGTCTTCAATGTTTTTAAAAGTTAACATTATTTTATTAATATCTCCATTAAATTTTTTGCTTCCATAGTAATTTATTTTATGAATTTTTTCTCTGTTGATAAGTTGCAATATTTTGTCAACAACTTCTTTTTCAATAAAACTTGTGTTAATAACTTTATTATTATTGTTTATAATTGTTGCTCCATGATTTGTTATTAAATAGTTAGGTGTTAATCCTTTCATATCAAGTTTTAATCTTTGTTTTATAGATATATATGATCTACCTGTAGCTATGACAAATATGTTACTTTTCATAAACATTTTAATGTATTTTAAATTCTTTTCTTTTTCTATATTTAGTGTATCATCATAATCTGATACCAACATTATTTTATTATTCATCTTTTATGATAAGACTTTCTCCTGTCATATTGTCAGGTTTTTTTATCTCATATAAATCTATTATAGTAGGAATTATATCTTTTAAAGTCCCTTCATTTTTTATTTTGTAGTCTGTATTACATAGGATGAATGGAACTTTATTGCTTGTGTGACTTGTAACGCTGTTTCCGTTTTTATCTATCATACATTCTGCATTACCATGATCTGCAGTAACTATGACATCATAAAAATACTCTGCTGCTTTTTCATAGATTTTTCCTAAGCAAAAATCACATATTTCTATTGCATCTACTGTTGCTTTGAAGTTTCCTGTATG
>CALVZZ010000065.1 GCA_944372715.1 uncultured Clostridia bacterium
CATATGTTGCTCCGTATTTTGTGCATTCATCAAATGCCATTATTATATCTGCACCCAAATCATTTTCAATTTGCATACACTTTTCAGGAGAAATAAACAACTTATCACCATTTAAATGCGACTTAAACTCTACTCCTTCATCTGTAATATGTCTTAAATCTGAAAGAGAAAAAACTTGAAAACCACCACTGTCAGTAAGAATTGGTCTATCCCAATTCATAAATTTGTGAAGGCCACCAGCTTGTTTTATTATTTTTTCACCCGGACGCAAAAAAAGATGATATGTGTTAGATAAGATGATTTGTGCATTCAAAGTTTTTAAATCTTCTGGACGCAATCCTTTTACTGTTGCTTGAGTACCAACAGGCATAAAAACAGGTGTTTCAATTTCTCCGTGTGGAGTTTTAAATACTCCTAACCTTGCCCCTGTTTGTTTGCATATATGTTTTATTTCATAACTAAATCCCATAATATTTCCTACTTTAAATTTTTCTTTGTTAAATACTGTGTTTTATAAAAGGTGTTATTATCAATTTTTATGTTATCATTTTTAACCAATTCTTTTTTATAATTTTCCAAATCCCTTTCTAGAACTATTTCAGAATTATTGATATTTTCAACAACATTTTTACATTTATCTATTTTAATTGTTTCAAACACAACATATGGTGATAAAAATTTCGTATTTAATAAAATTGCTTCTTTTTTTTCATTTTTAGTTGAGTACTGTAAATTGGCGTTTATAGGATTTGAATTATAATAGGAATAATTTTCTATCCAAAAACAAATTTTATTATCTACAACTTTTTTACCTTTATAAATACCTAAAATAGTTCCCCTTTTATTTAATACTAATTTTTCTTTAAGTATTTTATTTACTTTAAAGTTATTTTCAATGTAATCACCAACAAAAACAATTTCTGCATCATATAAAAATAAATTGTTACATTTATTTTTATAATATGCAGAAACAATGTAAATACTTTGATTACCTAAATTTTGCAATTCAACATCGGATAATTTTTGAAGTTCATTTGCAATTTTATAACCTAAATTTTCCATTTTACTCCAAATTAAATAATAAGCATTGCATCACCAAAGCTAAAAAATCTATATTTTTCTTGAACTGCCGTTTTGTATATCTCCATAGTGTTTTCAAGTCCACAAAAAGCAGAAACAAGCATTATAAGAGTAGATTCAGGAAGATGAAAATTGGTAATAAGATGATCAACAGCTTTAAATTTATAAGGTGGATAAATAAAAATTTTTGTTTCCCCAAATCCAGCAACAAGTTGACCATCTTCATTTGCACAAGTTTCTAAAACTCTAACAGATGTCGTACCAACAGCAACAATTTTTCCACCATTTTTTCTAACATCATTTAAAATCTCAGCATTTTCTTCTGATAATTTATAATATTCCGAATGCATATCGTGATTTAAAATGCTTTCTTCTTTAACAGGTCTAAATGTGCCTAATCCAACGTGTAATAACACTTCAACAACTTTTATCCCTTTATTTTTTATTTTTTCTAAAAGTTCAGGTGTAAAGTGTAAACCCGCAGTCGGAGCAGCGCTTGAACCATCAACTTTCGCATATATTGTTTGGTATCTATCTTTATTTTTTAGCTTCTCTTTTATATAAGGAGGAAGTGGCATTTCTCCTATCTCAGATAAAATTTCTTCAAAATGACCAGAATATATAAATTCAATTTTACATTCACCATATTCATATTTTTCTTTAATAATGCATTTTAATTTATCTGAAAATATAACAATATTTCCAACTTTCAATCTTTTAAAAGGTCGTGCAATAACATTCCAAGTTTTTAAATCAATTCTTTTTTGTAATAATATTTCAATTTTGGCTGATGTGTCTTCTTTTTTACCATATAATCTTGCTGGTAAAACTTTTGAATTGTTTATCACCAAAGCATCACCAGGATTTAAAAAATCAATTACATTATAGAACTTTTTATGTAAAATATTTTTGTTGGTTCTATTAAAAACTAAAAGTCTAGAATTATCCCTTGGTTCAATTGGTTTTTGAGCAATTAACTCCTGTGGAAGATTATAGTTGTAAGTACTTTTTTTTGTATAATCTATCATTCTAAATCTCCATTTACTTCATATACAGCAAGAGCCTTTATTTGTGCAGTTGAAAGTGGAAGATTTAAATGGTCATATGCTCCTTTTAAAGCTATTCTTCCCCTAGGTGTTCTTGCAATAAATCCAAGTTGTATTAAAAAAGGTTCGTAAACATCTTCTATTGTTGTAGCATCTTCTCCTGTTGCTGAGGATAAAGTATCTAACCCAACAGGACCACCACCAAATTTATTTATTATGTTTAATAATATTCTTCTATCAATATTATCCAATCCAAGCTTATCTATTTCCAAAAGTTCCAATGCTTTATCTGTTAATTGCTTTGTCACAAGCCCATCTCCATAAACTTCGGCATAATCCCTAACCCTTTTTAAAATCCTGTTTGCAATACGAGGTGTACCTCTACTCCTACGAGCAATTTCTAAACAAGCATCTGGATCAATTTGTATATTTAAAACCTTTGCTGAACGATTAATAATTTCCTTCAATTCTTTTTCATTATAAAGTTCTAGTCTACAAAGCACTCCAAAACGATCACGAAGTGGACCTGTAAGCATACCTGCTCTTGTGGTTGCCCCAATTAGTGTGAATGGTTGAATTTTTAAACGCATATTTTTAGCTGATGGACCTTTACCAACAATAAAATCCAATGCAAAATCTTCCATTGCCGGATAAAGTATTTCTTCAACAGATTTGTTTAACCTATGAATTTCATCAATAAAAAGAACATCGTTTCTTTGCAAATTTGTTAAAATTGCTGCCAAATCAGCTGCGTGCTCTATTGCAGGTCCCGATGTTATTTTAATTTGGCTTCCTAATTCATTTGCAATTATGTGTGACAATGTTGTTTTACCAAGACCTGGTGGTCCATATAATAATACGTGGTCAAGGGCTTCTTTTCTTTTTTTGGCAGCTTGAATATAAATACTCAACTTTTCTTTAATTTTGTCTTGTCCAACATATTCAATCATACTTGTAGGACGCAAAGAATTTTCAATTTCTGCATCTGTTAGTGATTTAGAACTAGATATAAACCTATTGTTTTCCATACTCACCTACCCATATTCCTTAAAACATTAGAAATGATATCTTCAACGGTGCTATTTTCATTAGCATTCTGTTTAACCAACCTTAAAGCTTCATTTTTTGAAACACCAAGCGAAATCAATGCTTCACAAGCATCGTTTATAACATCTTCATTTAAAATTACAACATTATCTTCCACTAATACGCCATTTACAAGAGACAATTTATCTTTAAGCTCTAAGCAAATTCTTTCAGCAGTTTTTTTACCAAGACCTTTTATTTTAGATAAAATGTTTACATCTTCTTTTAATATTGACACTATTAAATCAGAAATATTCATTCCTGATAAAATTGAAATTGCCATTTTAGGCCCAACTCCACTAACTGTAATAAGCTTATTAAACAATTCTTTTTCATCTATAGTAGAAAAACCAAAAAGAGATATACCGTCTTCTTTAACTTGTAAATAAGTATAAATCTTGCAATCTTCTCCAATCAAAGGCAATGTGCTTATAGTATTAGTTGAACAAAAAAGCTCATATCCAATATTATTACAATTTAAAATTATACTTTGTTCTGATTTTTCTTCAATATTACCTATTAGAAAAGATATCATATTTCCCCCTAAATTTGATTAATATTTAACGCAGAATTTATTTGACTATGACATATTGCCAATGCAAGAGCATCAGCAGCATCATCTGGTTTTGGAATTTTTTCAAGACCCAATAAAGTTTTTACCATATATTGAATTTGATATTTTTCAGCTCTTCCTATTCCTGTAAGTGCCTGTTTTACCTGTAATGGTGTATACTCAAACACTTTACCACAAAGTCTACCACACAAATATACAATAATTCCACGAGCTTCTGCAACAGGAATAATTGTTTTTTGATTTTTGAAATAAAACAACTCTTCTATCGCAATTTCATCTGGCTTAAAAGTATTAATAATCTCAGTTAAACAATCTGCAATAATGTTTAATCTAGCTGGTAATGACTCTTCTTTTGGTGTTGAAATAACACCATAATCTACAACATTAAGATTATAGCCGTCTGAATCTATTATCCCATAACCAACAATCCCGTAACCAGGATCAATACCTAAAATTCTCAAATTTACTACCTATTTAACATTATGATAAACATTTTGAACATCATCTAAATCTTCTAATGCTTCAATCATTTTTTCAAATTTAGCTTGTTTTTCTTCATCAAGCTCAACATACATATCTGGAACAAGTTCAACATTATATTCATTTACACTAATTCCAAAACTTTTTAAAGCTTCAACAACATCATTAATTTCATCTGGATTTGTTTCAATTATAAAGGCATCATCTTCTTCTACAACATCTTTTGCCCCTGATTCTAATGCCTTCATTAAAACATCATCACTATCAACGCCTTCTTGTCTTTCTAAAATAATTAAACCCTTTCTTTTAAATAAATAAGAAACACAGCCCGTTGCCCCCAAACTGCCACCGTGCTTATCAAAACTGTGACGAACATCACCTGCTGTTCTGTTTTTATTATCTGTTAAACACTCAACAATAACAGCAGAGCCTCCAATTCCGTAACCTTCGTAAGTTGTTTCTTCAAAATTTACACCAGCAAGCTCTCCCGTTGCTTTTTTTATAGCTCTTTGAATAGAATCGTTTGGCATATTATTTTGTTTAGCTTTTGCTATAACATCTCTTAATTTTGAATTTGAAACAGGATCTGCCCCACCATTTTTCACTACAACAGCAATTTCTCTACCTATTTTTGTAAAAATTTTACCTCTTTGAGCATCACTTTTACCCTTTCTTGCTTGTATATTGTGCCATTTACTATGACCTGACATAAAATCATCTCCTTAAATTAATTTGATACATTATTATGCTTCCTGCAACAGAAGCATTTAAACTTTCTAATCCATTGGCCATAGGAATAGAAATTGAACTTTTGCAAATTTTTTTAATCTCTTTACTCACTCCATTTCCTTCATTGCCTATGACTATACCAACATTTTCACTAAATTGTTTATTAAAAATATTTTCACCGTTCATATCTGCATAAAACATATTTTTATTTGTACATATGCTTATGAATTCATCTTTTGAGCACTCATAAACATTAAGCTTAAATATAGCTCCCATAGAGCTTCTTACAACTTTATCACTAATTCTTGCACAATTTAATAGATACACATCATTAAAATTGGCGCCGAGTGATGAACGAATAAGCGTTCCAACATTTCCAGGGTCCTGAACTTCATCTAAAACTAAAAAGTTGCCAAAGGGAAGCTCTAATTTTTTTTTGCAAAACTTAATAATTCCTACAACTCCTTGGGAATTTATTGTTTGTGCAAATAACTTAAACACATTATCTGAAACTAAAAGAATTTCTCCTCCGTAGTCCGTTTTTCCAGAATAATTTTCTTTAACAATTAAGTATTCCAAACTTTTTCCTGAATTTACAGCTTCATCTATAAGTTTTGGATTATCTAAAAAAAGATAATCTTTATCTTTTAAAAGTTTTTTCAAATATTTAATTTTTTCATTTTGAATAGAAGTAATCACATTTTGATTATAATGTTTTAAAAGCTATTTAGCAAGCATAAAGCAATAAAAAACTTATCCTAAGATAAGTTTTTTATTTATGCAATTGTTTTTTTTGCTGTTTCAACAAGCTCTGTAAATGCTTTTTCATCACGAGCAGCAAGTTCAGCTAAAACTTTTCTATTCAAGTTGATGTTTGCCTTTTTCAAACCAAACATAAACTTACTATAAGAAATTCCGTTCAATTTGCAAGCAGCTGAAATTCTTGTAATCCAAAGACTTCTGAAATTTCTTTTTCTTTGTTTTCTACCAATATACGCATATTGGCCACTTTTCATAACTTGTTGACGAGCAACTCTATATAATTTACTTTTAGCTCCGCGATAGCCTTTTGCTTGTTTTAAAATGGCTCTGCGTTTTTTAAGTGCTGTAACTGATCTTTTAATTCTCATACTCTTTCTCCCTTATTAACCTTGAACCATCTTTTTGATGTTCTTTGCTTGTTTTCCAGAAAGGTAAGCGCCCTTTCTTAACTTTCTTTTTCTTGATGGACTTTTTTCTGTTAAAAAGTGTCCACGATCTGTTTTCGCAATTTTAACTTTACCGTTAGAATTGATTTTAAAACGCTTCTTAGCTCCACTATGTGATTTTAGTTTTGGCATACTCTTTCTCCTTTAATTCTTTTTTGGGTTTACAATTAAAATAACATTTCTTCCCACAACTTCGGGTTCTTTATCATAAGTCCCATTTGCTTCAAGCATAGAATAAAATTTTTTAACAACATCAACAGCTGTTGATTTATAAGATTGTTGTCTACCCTTCATTCTTAAAACAACTTTAACTTTATTTCCTTCTAGTAAAAAACGATTACCGTGTTTAGCTTTCACTTCCATATCGTGAGTGTCTATGGTCATTGAAAGTTGAATTTCTTTAATTTCGGAAACTTTTTGATTTTTTCTAAGCTCTTTTTCTTTTTTTATAGCATCAAACTTATATTTACCATAATCCATTAATTTACAAACTGATGGATTTCCTGAATTCAGTAAAACTAAATCCAACCCTTTGTTTTCTGCTTGCTGTAATGCTTCCGACAAGCTAACAATTCCTAATTGTTGTCCTGTTTCATCAACAAGCCTTACATTTTCAGCACGAATTTGTTCGTTAATAGGCAATTCCTTAAAAATGTTTTTATCCCCCTTACAATAAAAAATTGGTGAAAGCATAAAGCCCCACCAAATTTTGATAACAAAATTCTTTTAACCTAATCTAAGCAATGCTTGACTGGTGAGAAGTGGTCTTCTGCTTTAACGGTGTGTATGTTAACACATAAAACAACCAATGTCAAGCATTTATGCTCATTTTTTATTATTTTTTTTGAAATTTTCCATCTTTTTTATAAACAACAAAATTTGCTTCTTTATTTTCACTCAACTCTTTAACTCTTTTAAGTGCCTCTTCTTTTGTAGATCTACTATCAATAATTCTTTTTGCACCATCTTTTTTTATATTCCAAACTTTTAATTCTTTATTAAAAATAACTCTGTAAACAGCTTTTTTCTCTGATTGAGATTGTTTATTTTCATCATTTACAACTGTTTCTTCTGAATCTTTCTTTGCCTTTGTAGAGCTTTTTTTAGCATTTGTTGCCTTAACATCTTCTTTTGCCGATATTCGAGTTCCTTTTGATTTACTCTTTTCTGTCATCTTAGTACTTTCTTTTTGTTTATTTTCGCTATGATTTAAATTTTCTTGTTTTTCTTTTTCATTTAAATCTTCTTGAATTTTGTTTTCTTTTTTCTTGCGTTTGAAAAACCACATAATAAATCTCCTCTACACTGTCATATTAACATATATAATAATAAATTTCAAGGTTAATTCAATTTTTTAGTTGAAATTTCTTCCATTATTCTATCAATAAAATCTCTAAGTTCAACACCACTTGCACTTTCATTTTTTCTAGCTCTAAACGAAATGGTATTTGAATTTACTTCTTCTTCGCCAATAATAATCATATAAGGAATTTTCATTGATGATGCGCTTCTAATTTTATAGCCAATTTTTTCATTTCTATCATCAATTTCAGCTCTTATTCCGTATTTTTTAAGCTCAGATAAAATTTCATTACACCTATCTATAAATTTTTCACTTATTGGAAGCACTTTAACTTGAATAGGTGCAAGCCAAACAGGAAATGCTCCTGCATATTTTTCAATTAGATAAGCAAGCGTTCTTTCATAACAGCCTATTGATGTTCTATGAATAATGTAAGGATTCTTTTTTATTCCATCTCTATCTGTATATTCCATACCGAATTTTTCTGCTAACATTTGGTCTATTTGAATTGTTATTAATGTATCTTCTTTTCCCCATACATTTTTAATTTGAATATCTAATTTAGGACCATAGAAAGCAGCTTCACCTACACCAATTTGATAATTAATTCCAAGGTCTTTTAATATTTTTTCCATAGTACTTTGAGCTTCGTTCCATTGCTCTTCCGTACCGATATATTTTTCTCTGTTATTTGGGTCCCATTGAGAAAAACGATAAGACGCATCTTCATAAAGACCAAGAGTTTTAAGCATATAATTAGCAAGCTCTAAGCAACCTCTAAATTCATCTTCCAATT